>DASSLZ010000001.1:0-4405 GCA_035689165.1 Candidatus Eiseniibacteriota bacterium
AGCGGGCCCCACAAGCCCACAACCAAGCCCCCACGGTGCCCGCATCAGGGGGCCACATAACGAAGCGGCCCCGGCGATAGACACCGGAGCCGCCGCGTCCCATGTGAATGGAGGGGGGACTGGGGGAATCGAGCTCCAAGAGCCTCTTTCCGAGACGGGCCGCGGCAGCGCCACGGCCGGCCGCGAGCCTCAGCTGGCGTACACGCTCTCGCGTTCCTCCTGCTTCTTCGGCAACGGCTCCTCGGCCGTCATCTCGCGCCGCTTCGCCGTCGCCACCTGCGGCTTCAGGATCACCTTCGTCCAGCCACTCACGCGCGCGTCGAACTGCTTGTAGGCGTCCGGCCCCGCGGCCAGCGGCAGCTCGTGGGAGACGATCAGCGACGGACGGGCTTTCCCGTGGTGGATCAGCTGCATGAGCTTCCGGTTCCACCGCTTCACGTTGGCCTGCCCCGAGCCCATGGTGAGCCCCTTCTCGAAGAAGCGGCCCATCTCGAAGGCGATCTGCCCCTGCTTCTCCAGGCGGTCGGGACTCTTCGGATCCTCGGGGGTGAAGACGCCCACCACCCCGATCGACCCCGTGGGACGGACCGACTCCACGAGATTGTTCATCGTCATGTTGGGATGCTCGTGCCCCTCGACGTCGTGCGCCTGGTAGCCGACGCACTCGCAGCCCTTGTCGGCGCCCTCGCCGTCGGTCAGCTCGAGCACGCGATCCACGGGCGAGGCCTTGGAGTCGTCGATCGGGATCGCCCCGATCTTCTCGACCAACGCCAGCCGCGCGGGGATCCGGTCCACGACCATCACGCGCGCCGCCCCGCGCAGGTAGGACGAGTAGGCAGCCATCAGACCCACCGGGCCCGCGCCGTACACGACCACCGTGTCGCCGGGCACGACGCAGGCGCGCTCGGCGGCCTCGTAGCCGGTCGGGAAGATGTCCGCCAGCATCACGTAGTCCGATTCCTTGTCGGCGGCGTCCTCGGGCAGGACGAGGCAGTTGAAGTCGCCGTAGGGCACGCGCAGGTATTCGGCCTGCCCCCCGTCGTAGGGGCCCATGCCGGCGTAGCCGTAGGCGGCCCCTGCGTTGGGGGGATTCATCGTCAAGCAGGCTCCGGTGTAGCCGCGCTCGCAGTTGCTGCAACAGCCGCAGCTCACGTTGAACGGAACGCACACCCGGTCTCCGACCTGGACCAGGCGCACGGCCTCGCCCACCTCGATCACTTCCCCGAGGTTTTCGTGGCCAAGCACCTTCCCCTTCTCGACGTTGGTGCGTCCTTCGTACATGTGCAGATCGGAGCCGCAGATGTTCGTGCTGGTGATGCGCACCAGCACGTCGGTGGACTCCTGGATTTGCGGATCCGGCACGTCCTCGACGCGGATGTCGCGCGGACCGCGATAGACGAGTGCTTTCATAGGACCTCCGCCCGACGGGCGGAGCCCGGAGACTTCCCGGGCTCCGCTCCCGCCAGCGAGTTCACTCCGGACGAGGCGTCAACGAACGACGCGCCGAGGAACGACGCGTCAGGGCGTCGCCGTGGCGCATGCCACCAGAACCTGTCCCGTCTCGGTCCGGATCCCGAGCGAGCCGATCGCGCTCAGGTCGGTGTCCAGACGGGTCGTGTAGTTCAGCGAGCCGTTCGTCTTCGCCGTGAAATGATTGAACGTCTTGGCCGTGTTGTCCGTCTCGAGGGTGCATCCGGTGCTCGTCGACCAGGTCAGGAAATACTGGCTGCCCGGCTGAAGGCCCTCCACGCGCACGTGGACGATCGTCTTGCCGTTGGGAAGCGGCTGGAATACCGCGGTCCCCGAGGCGTTCGACTTGCCACCCTCGGTGTCCATCACCGTGAAGGTGTAGGTCGTGCTCTTGGGGGACGCCGCGTGCGCGGTGACCGCATTCAAACCGAACAGGGAAAGGACAAGCAGAGGAAGGATCAGCTTCTTCATGACGGTCTCCTTTGGCCGATATCTTGCGAACAGGGAAAACTGTGCCACTTCAGGGCCTTTGCACTGATGGTCCCCGAGGGACGGCGGCGGCACCCCTTCGCGCCGCTGTGCCGTTCCACACAGGGAGTGTTCCATCCGGAGCAGGCACCTTGAAGCCGGCGACCACGATCTCGGTTCCAGCCCTCGCGCTTCGCTTCCCGCGAAGGGCATCGGGCTGTGGAGAGAGGGTGGCTGCAGGTAGCGGGCCAGAGTCCCAGGCTGGAATCGGCCGCATGTCGGGGCCTTGCAGACGCCCCTGGAAATCGAAGCCGAGGCTGGATCCAGCCTCACTTTTCTTGATCGCGCCGGGACGCGGGAGCAGACTTGATCCGCGGGCCGAACGTGGAAGCAGGGCTGATCCGCGTACCGAACCGTGGAAGCGGGGCTTGATCCGCGGACCGAACCGCAGGGAAGCACCCGGGGAGACGACATGAACGCCATCGGACCTTCATCCCCCGACGAACGCGAGCTGATGCGCTCGCTCCACGAGGGCAGCATGGCCGCGCTCGGAGCCCTCTATCGCCGCACGGCGCCCTACCTCTATCCGCTGGCGGTCCGGATCGTGGGCTCGCGCGAGCGCGCGTGCGCCGTGATCGAGGATCTCTTCGAGGAGATCTGGCGCGACCGGGCCCGCTGGAAGAGCGCCGTCGAGATCCCGGCCGTCGACTGGATCTCGCGCTGCCGCGAGCTGGCCCTGGCGCAGACCGGGCCCGATCCGCGCGGTTCCGATCCGCGAGGTATCGACCCGCGAGGCTCCGACCCGCGCCACCCCGATGCGAGCCATGCCGAGCCGCGGCGCCCCATGACGGAGCCGATGGCTTCCTCGTCGGTCCTCACCCCCGCACCGACGGCGGAGGGCGCGCTCTCCGATCCGCGCCTCGTCGCGCGCGAGGCGCTCGCTTCCCTTCCCGAGACCGACCGGCGCGCGCTGGAGGAGGCCTACTTCCACGGCGCGCACGCGCGGGAAGTCGCCGTGCTGATCGGCGCGGCCACCAGCGACGCCGCCATGATCCTCCGGAGCGCCCTCGTGCGCTTCCGCGAGCACATCGCCGAACAGGGGCATGTCGCCGGTCGCGAAGCCGCGCCGGCCGCGACGGGGAGCGCATCATGATCGAGGCCACCGCGCTGCGCGCGCTCGGGATCCTGGGGGGCGAGCCGCTCGTCCGCCTCATGGGACGCCTTCGCGAGGGGGACGAAGCCTTGGAGGACGACCTCCGCGAGATGGAGCGGACCGCCTCCCTGCTCGCGCTGGCAGCCCCGCCCGCCGAGCCGCCCGCCGAGCTCGAGCGCCGCGTGCTCTCGCGCGTGGCGGCCGAGGGCTACTACTTCCTGCATGAGCGGGAGTCGGAATGGGAGCCGTCCAAAGTTCCGGGCGCGTGGCTCCGCCGGCTCTTCATCCACGCGCGGGAATCACGCGAGACGCGGCTGGTCCGTCTGACCGCCTCAGCCCCCGCCTCCGCTGTCGCGGACCTGGCCGGCTGCGGCTTCTATCTCCTCTCCGGCGACCTCCACGTCGACGGGGAGCGTCTCGAGATCGGGGACTACTACCACGCGATCGGCGAGGCGCCGACCGGGCGCACCGACATGGGCTGCGTTCTCTTCTCCGTCCTGGCCGGCGCACCGTCGCGCGGCAAGTCCCGTTCGCGATCGGTCGTGCGCGCGTCCGAGGGAGCGTGGAAGGAGATCGCCCCCGGCGTCACGACCAAACGTCTGGGAGAGGATTCGGAGCGGGCGCTCCGGACCTATCTCCTTCGCATCGAGCCCGGCGCGAGCTGGGAGTCGCATCGGCATGAGGGGACGGAGGAGCTGTTTCTCGTGCGCGGCGATTGGCGCTGCCTGGGCACGAACCTCCACCCCGGCGACTACCACCGCGCCGGGCCGGGCACCGAGCATGAGACCACGACCTCCGCGGCCGGCTGCAAGCTGATCGTCGTGAGCCACTCGCTGGAATAACGGGATGGCCGAGCGCGCGACAGGCACCGCGGCCGAACGGCCCCAAGCGCCGCGCCCCGCGAACGATCGGCCCCAAGCGACGCGGTCCTCGAACGGAGACGCGACCCCCGCCGACCGAATCGCGGAAACGCTGCGGCTCAAGGGCCCGCTCACCGCCGCGGAGATCGCCCAAGAGCACGGCTGCGGTGCGGTGGCGGTGCGCTCCCAGCTTCGAAACCTCGAGGCCGCGGGCTACGTGGCTCGAAACACCGAGCGCCGTCCTGTCGGACGCCCCGTCTCGCGCTACGCCTTGACCGGAAACGCCGAGTCGCTCTTCCCCAAGCGCTACGACCTGTTCTCAGCCCACCTGGTGGACGCGATCGTGGAGGAGTTCGGCGAAGAGGGACTGGTCCGAATCCTCGAGCGCTGGGAGGAGGGCCTTCACGAGCGTCTGGACGCGGAGCTGCCGCGCGATCCCAGGACGCGACTGGAG
>DASSLZ010000002.1:0-6300 GCA_035689165.1 Candidatus Eiseniibacteriota bacterium
TGCCGTAGCCGACACCGCCCGTGAACCGGAGCTTCTTCGCGGGCGCCAGGCTCACGCCGATCGGGACCACTCGGTGGCCCGTGGGCTCGGCGCCCGGTTCCACCTCGACCTTCGTGAAATACCCGGTGCTGCTGAGATCGGTCTGGAGCTGGAGGAGCTTCCGGAAATCGAAGACGTCGCCGGGGTGGAAGGTGACGAAGTCGTGGAGCATCTGCTCCTGGATGACGTCCTTGTCGAAGGAGACCTCCCCGAAGTAGTGCCGGGGACCGGTGTCGTACCGGATCACGATCGCGGCCGCGTAGCGCTCCAGGTCCACGTCGATCCGGCTCGTGAGGAAGCGGGCATCCAGGTAGCCCCCTTCGGCGGCCGCGGTCTCGAACGTGGACTTGGCCAGGTCGTACGTCGGCTGGATCAGGACGTCGCCCTTGTGGAGCGGATAGCCGCGGACGATCTTCTGGTAGCGGGGATCGTTCTCCCCTTCGCCCGTCACGTCCACGAGGACCGAGTCGAGCAGGATCGCGGGGCCCGGCTCGACGGTGTAGCGCGCGATCCAGGTGCCCTGCGTGATCAGCTCGGGGTGGATGAGGGGCCGGTAGTAGCCGAACGGCTGGAGGGCGCGGCGGATCTCCTGGTCGGCGCGCGCGTGAAGATGCCGGATCACCTCTTCGTTGGCCTTCTTGCGCTGCTTCTTGTCGGCGATGCTCAGCGAGGCGAGGACGTTCTTCTTGAGGGTGCCGCTCAGCCCGAGCACCTCCACCTTGACCGATGGCGTCCTGGTGCTCGACCGGGCGGCGGCGGAGTCCGCCGGGGCCCGGGCAGCGGCGGAATCCGCAGGGGCCGTGGCGGCGCCGGCCGGCAGCGGGGCCAGGAGCAGCGCGGCGCAGAGGGCTGCGAAGAGTCGGGGCATCGTTCCTTCCGAGATCGGCGAGTGCCGGCGTGCGGAGTCCGGTGAAAAGCTACCTCTATTAGCCAGCACCGTGCCGGACTGGAGAATGGCTTCCGGCGTCCCGGCTTACGGCACTTACCCGCGCCGGCGGGTCGCTATGGGCCCAGGGGGAGTCCCGGGCGGAACGAAACCGTGTATGTTTTACAGAGATCGAACGGGGCGGAAAGGAGGAAGCGGGTGGTGGCATGCTGATCGGCGTGATCTCCGACACGCACGGGCTGCTCCGGCCGGAGGCGCGCGAGGCGCTGCGGGGCGTCGAGGCGATCGTGCACGCCGGCGACGTCGGCAATCCCGCCATTCTCCAAGCGCTCCGCATCCTTGCGCCCGTGACGGCGGTTCATGGGAACGTCGACCGCGGCGTGCTTGCGCGCGACCTCCCCGCCACCGCCATCCTCGAGGCGGGCGGCGCGTCGATCTACGTGCTCCACGATCTGGCCCAGCTGGATCTGAATCCGAGAGCGGCGGGATTCGGCGTGGTGGTGAGTGGGCACACGCATGCGCCGGTGATTCGGGAGAAGGATGGCGTGCTCTACCTGAATCCGGGCAGCGCGGGGCCGAGGCGCTTCCACCTTCCCGTGTCGGTGGCTACGCTGACCGTGGAGGACGGCGCGCCGAGGGCCGCGATCATCGAGCTTTCGATCCAGCCCGAAGGCCCGCGGCGCTAGGGCCGCACCAGCACCACTTTCGAACGCACCGCGGCGCCTTCCGCGGTGAGCTGGGCGAAGTAGACCCCGGCCGCGACCCGAGCGCCGCGATCATCCGTTCCATCCCACGCGACCGCGCGGGACCCCGCCGACAGCGGGCCGTCCACCAGCGTGCGCACGCGCCTCCCCGATGCGTCGTACAGAGCCAGCCGCGCTCGTGCCGCCGCCGGGAGCGCGAAACGGATCTCGCCGGCCCCCTGCAGCGGGTTGGGCACGGCCACGACGCGAGGAAGCCCGGGAGCGGCCTCGTTCACCGCCACCGCGGTCGGGGTCTGCGTGACCGCGCGCTGCGCGTTCACCTTGGGGCCGATCGGATGGTCGTAGGCGATCGCGTCGCCGGTGGCGACGATCTGCCGCAGGACGAGCTCCGGGGTGAGGCTCGGGAAGCGGGCGCGGACCAGCCCGCACACGCCCGCCGTGAGCGGACAGGCGAAGGAGGTGCCGTCGCCGTACATGTAGGGGTTGAAGCTGTCCCAGTTGAACAGGAACTCGTAGAAGAGCTGATCGAGGTCGGTGAACGTGTAGTTGCGGCAGATCGAGGACCACATGGACGCGCCCGGCGCGGCCACGTCGACCCAGGACCCCCAGTTCGAGAAGTCGGCGCGCAGGTTCGCGCCGTCCGTGGCGGCCACGGCGAGCACCCGGTCGCACGCGGCGGGATAGGTCTTGATGCTGCTGCCGTCGTTCCCCGCGGCGGCCACGCAAACCGCTCCCCCGAACACCGCCATGTCCACGAGCGCCTGGAAGAACTCGGGAACGCCGGGGTCGCCTGGACCCCCAAAGCTCATCGAGATCACCGACGCGTGCTGGTCGACGGCGTAGGCGAACGCGCCCGCGATCGCCTCGGACGTGATGCCGCTGTCGGGGTGAGCCACCTTGAGCGGCATGATGCGGCAGTTCCACCCCGCGCCGGCGATCCCGTCGCCGTTGTTGGTCGCGGCGGCGGCGATCCCGGCGCAGAAGGTGCCGTGGAAGCCCACGTCGAGGCCCGAAGGATCGGAGGTGTACTCCGGATTCGGATCGTCGTCGCCCACCCCGAAGTCCCACCCCTGCCAGTCGTCCACGTAGCCGTTGCCGTCGTCGTCGATGCCGTTGCCGGGAATCTCGTCCCGGTTGTGCCAGATCTTCGAGGCCAGGTCGGGATGCCCGGTGTCGACGCCGGTGTCGATGATCGCAATGGTGACGGACGTGTCGCCGCGCGCGGTGTCCCAGGCGTACGGCAGATGAATGTTCGCGCCGTTGGGATCATCCACGTACCACTGGTAGGTCAGGTAGACGTCGCTCGGCTGCGTGAAGAAGAGACCGAACCGATAGTTGGGGCTGGCCGCGAGGACTTCTCCCGTGCGGCGGAGCGCCGCCGAAGCGGTTACCGGATCGAACCCGGGCGCCCGGCTGGAGAGCACCCATACTTCGGCGCGGTCGGCGCCGGCCATCGGTGCCCGGTCGGCGCGGCGGGCACGGTCCAGTCCCTGCTCGGCGAGAGCGCGGGCGAGCGCGGCACGCGCGGTCACGGGCCGATCATCGGAGGCGGCACCCAGCTCGCCCTTCCGGGCGATCACGACGATCTCCTGGGGCGCGTAGCGAAGCGTGTGCGGGGTGGCGCGGACCGCGAGCGAGCGCGACGGCGGCGCGGCGGCGCTCGTCCCGCTCGCTAGAGACGACGCGAGCGCGAGGACGACGGCGACGAACAGCGGAACGTGGGCCCGGCGAGCAGACGTGAGTGGCATCGGGTTCATCCTCGTGCGAATGTTATCTCCGTGATCCGTGATCCCAAGCAGATTCCCCCGGAGGCCGGGGCGAGGGCGCTGGTCGTCTCCTCGGACACCTCCGCGCGCCTCGCGGCCGCCCGTCAATGGATCGGCTCCCTGCCTCGCGATGCTGAGGTGCTCGTGGTCGCGTCCCACGGGCATGCGGCCGACGAGGCCGCGCGGGTCGACGCCGCGGAGCATGGGGCCCGCTTCGGGCTTCGCCGCGCGACGATCGACCGGCTTGGCTTCCAGGTCGCGGCTCCCGCCCTTGCCCGCCGCGGCGCCGCTCCCGCCACGTCGCTGACCCTGGCCGCGGTCGTGGCGCGCGCGGTGCACCGGCTCCTGGAGCGGGGCGCGGCGGGCCGGTTCGCGCAGATCGCCGGCCGCCCCGGGTTCCCGCACGCCGCGGTGCGCACGATGGAGGAGCTGCGCGGCGCCGGGATGAACGCCGGCGATCTCCGGAAGGCGCTGCCGGAGATCGCCGACCTGGCTTCGATCCTCGAGGGAATGGAGCGGGAAATGGGCGACCTTCGGCTGGCCGACCGCGCCGAGGTGCTCCTTCTCGCCACCGCCGCGATCGAATCGGGCGAGGCCTTCCCCACGCCGCTGCCCCTGCTCCTGCTGGATCTCGCTCCCGCGCAGATGGTGGAATGGGGCCTCGTCGAGGCTCTCGCCGCGCGGTCGCCGCGCGTCATGGCCACGGCTCCGCGCGGAGACGCCGCCACGATCGCCCGGCTCGAGACGATCCTCGGCGTTCCGGCCACCTGCCCCGACACGGTGGAGGCCGGGACCTCGCTTGCGCTGTTGAAGCGGCATCTCTTCGAAGACTCCGGTCCCGAGCCGCGCGACATGGACGAGACCGTGTCGGTCGCCTCCTGGCCGGGCGAGGCGCGCGAATGCGTCGAGATCGCGCGCCGGATCCAGGAAGAAGCATCGGCCGGAGTCCCGTTCGACCGCATGGCGATTTTCCTGCGTTCCCCGAATTCCTATCGATCCCACCTGGAAGAGGCGCTCCGGCGCGCCGCGATCCCCGCCCACTTCGCTCGCGGCGCGCTGCGGCCCGATCCAGCCGGTCGTGCCCTTCTGGCACTCCTGGCCTGCGCGGCGGAGGGGCTCTCGGCGCGCCGGTTCGCGGAATACCTCTCCCTGGGCCAGGTGCCCGATCCCGACGGCGTCCCCGACGAGACGTGGGCGCCTCCCGAGCATGACCTGGCGCCGGCGGTGGCCGTGGCGGCAGCGCCGGGCGCGCCGGCGGGCGTCGGCGAGGGCCGCGCACCGGATCCGGATGCCGGAGTCTCCGAAGGGACGCTCCGCGCACCGTGGCGGTGGGAGCGGCTGCTCGTGGACGCGGCGGTGATCGGCGGACGCGACCGCTGGGTCCGGCGCCTCGACGGCCTGATCGAGGAGATCGCGCTCCGGCGAAAGGACCTGGACGGCGACGACACGCGCGCGGCCGGGCTCGAGCGCATCGCCGCCGACCTCGATCACCTCCGCGCCTTCGCGCTCCCCCTGATCACGCGGCTCTCGGAGCTTCCCGCCAGCGCCACGTGGGCGGTCTGGCTCGAGAGCCTCCGGGAGCTGACGGCCGCCGCGCTCCGCCGCCCGCACGGCGTTCTCGGCGTCCTGGCCGAGCTCGCGCCGCTGGGGCCGGTTGGCCCGGTGGATCTCGTCGTCGTGCAGCACGTGCGGGTGCCGCGCCTTCGCGAGCTGGCGGCGCCCCCCGCGAGCCGGCCCGAGGGAGCGGTGTTCGTGGCCCCGATCGAGATGGCGCGCGGGCTCCTGTTCGACGTGGTCTTCGTGCCGGGGATGGCCGAGAAGCTCTTCCCGCCGCGCATCCTGGAGGATCCCCTGCTGCCGGACGAGGCGCGCCGCGCCCTCGGTGCGGACCTCCTCGCGACCCAGGACTCGCGCGTCCAGGAGCACCGGCTCGCGCTCCGCCTCGCGGTGGGCGCCGCGGGACGCCACGCCGCGCTCTCCTGGCCGCGCGTGGACGTGGAGATGGCGCGCGCGCGCGTGCCGTCGTTCTACGGCCTGGAAGCGATCCGCGCGATGGAGGGGCGTCTCCCGGGATTCGACGAGCTGCGCGGGCGCGGGGAGACCGGCGGATCGTCCAAACTGGGATGGCCGGCTCCTCACAACCCCGCTCGCGCGATCGACGACACCGAGTACGACCTGGCCATCCTCGGCAGGCTGAAGGACGGCGCGGACGGCGCGCACGCGGGGGCGGCGAACTACCTGCTCGCCGCCAATCCCCACCTGGCCCGCGCGCTCCGCGCCCGCGGGCGGCGCTGGCTCAAGAAGTGGAGCTTCGCCGACGGGTTGGTGGATCCCGATGCCGATGCGCTGGCCGCGCTCCAGCGCCACCGCATGGGCGCGCGCTCCTTCTCGCCGACCGCGCTGGAGCGTTTCGCCTCCTGCCCCTACCAGTTCTTCCTCCAGGCTGTGCATCGCATCCAGCCGCGCGAGGAGGCCGAAGCGCTCGAGACGATCGATCCGCTCACGCGGGGCGCGCTCTTCCACGAGATCCAGTTCGAGCTGCTCACCGCGCTGCGGGATCGCGGGAAGCTGCCGCTCGATCCCGAGCATCTGGAGGAGGCGTACCGCATTCTCGAGGAGGCCGCGAGCCGCGTGGCCGACCAGTGGAAGGAGAAGGTGGCGCCCGCGATTCCACGCGTCTGGTCGGACGGCATCGGCGCGATCCGCGCCGACTTGCGCGAGTGGCTGCGGCGCTCCACCGAGAGCGCGCACGGATGGGTGCCGCATCGGTTCGAGCTCTCCTTCGGTCTCGCCGACCGGGACCGCCCCACCGCCGACCGTTCGAGCGTGCCCGATCCCGTGACCATCCTGGATGGGGTGCGCCTGCGCGGATCGGTGGACCTGGTGGAGCGCCGCGCCGACGGCG
>DASSLZ010000003.1:0-2158 GCA_035689165.1 Candidatus Eiseniibacteriota bacterium
GAGGAGATCGACGTTGCCGACGTCGAGGAGGGCGCGGTTGCCGACGAAGCCATCGTCATGTCGGCCGAGTCCGCCGAGATGCCCGCCGAGGCGGCGGAGCCGCCGACGGCGAATGCGGCAGCGGGCGGAGAGCCGGCGTCCCCTGAGGCGCGCCGCGAACGCCTGCGCACGCTTCAAGAGAAGCTCCGCGGCCTGGGTCCCGTGAACCTGCTCGCCGTCCAGGACTACGAAGAGCGCCGCCAGCGTCTCAACTTCCTCACCGGCCAGCGCAAGGATCTGGACGACGCGCGCCAGCAGCTGCTGGAGGCGATCGAGAAGATCAACCAGACCGCGTCCGAGCTCTTCCTCAAGACCTTCGAGGAAGTGAGCGGACATTTCCGCACGGTCTTCACCACGCTGTTCGAGGGCGGAGAAGCGGCGCTCATGCTGACCGGCGACGATCCGCTCGAGGCCGAGATCGAGATCATGGCCCGCCCGCGCGGGAAGAAGCCGCAGTCGATCTCGCTCCTGTCGGGAGGCGAGAAGGCGCTCACCGCCATCGCGCTCCTGTTCGCCATCTATCTCGTGAAGCCGTCCCCTTTCTGCATCCTGGACGAGGTGGACGCGCCGCTCGACGACGCCAACGTGGACCGCTTCGTGCGCCTGCTCCGCGACTTCAGCCAGAAGACCCAGTTCATCGTCGTCACCCACAACAAGAAGACGATGGAGGTCGCGGACATCCTGTACGGTGTCACCATGCAGGAGCCCGGCGTGTCCAAGATCGTCTCGGTGCGGTGGAACCGCGACGCTGAAGACATCGAGGAAGCCCCCGCGGCCGCCGAGAACGGATCCGGGGACCTGAGCGAGGAACCCTCCGAACTGGAGCACGCCGAGACCCCTTCGTCGTAGAATCCCCGGGTGGGATTCCTCGATCGGTTCAGCCAGGGGCTCAAGAAGACCCGCGAAGCCGTCATGGGACAGGCGGCCTCCGTCCTGCGCCCGGGACACAAACTCACCGAAGAAGATTTCGAGAAGCTCGAGGAGGCGCTCCTCCGCGCCGACGTCGGCCCCGCCGCGACCGACCGCGTGCTCGAAGGCGTGCGCCGGCGGCTGGCCAAACCCGGGGCGGAGAACGACCCGGCGGCGGCCGTACGGGAGGAGATCGAGAACCTCTTCGCGGGCGCGGCCGCGACCGGCGCCAAGGCGGGAGTGACGGGCGCCGCGGCTGGGGCCGGTGCCGCGACGGGGACCGCGGCCGGTGCTACGACCGGTGCCACGGCCGGCGGAACGGGCGGAGCGAAATCAACGCCCGGACCCGACGCGCCGACTGAGACGGCCGAAGAGCCGAAGAAGCGCTCCTGGTGGCCCGGGTTCGGAAAACCGCAGGCTCCGCCGGAGCCGGCCAAGCCCGAGCCGCCTGCCGTCGCCGCGCCCACACCTCCAGCCGCTCCATCGCCGCGCGCGCCGCACGTCATCCTGATCGTCGGCGTGAACGGCACCGGCAAGACCACGACCATCGCGAAGCTAGCGCACCACTATAAGAAGGAAGGGGAGCGCGTCCTCTTGGTCGCGTGCGACACCTTCCGCGCCGCCGCCTCCGATCAGCTCCAGATCTGGGCCGACCGGGTCGGCGTAGAGATTCACCGCCAGAAGGAGGGCGCCGACCCCGCCGCCGTCGCCTTCGACGGCATGGCGCGCGCGAAGAACATCGGCGCCACGCGCGTCCTCGTGGACACCGCCGGCCGCCTCCACGTGAAAGCCAACCTCATGGCCGAGCTGGAAAAAGTGCGCCGCGTCATCGACCGCGCCATCCCCGGCGCCCCGCACGAGACGCTTCTGGTGCTCGACGCCACGACAGGGCAGAACGGCCTGGCCCAAGTGCGCGAATTCGGAAAGGCGCTGCCCATGACCGGCCTCGTCCTCACGAAGCTCGACGGCACGGCCAAGGGCGGCGTCGCCCTCGCGATCGCCGAGTCGTTGAAGCTCCCGCTGCAGTGGGTCGGGTTAGGCGAAGGAATGGAAGACCTGATCCCCTTCGACGCCAAGGAATTCGCCGAAGCCCTGATCGCGCAGTAGGAGCTGGGCCCTGATTCCCCTGACTCTCAAGTAGACATGATCACATGCCCTGGGGCATGTTAATCTATATATTAAATGTTTTTGGAGGATGGAGAAGCCCGGA
>DASSLZ010000004.1:0-5906 GCA_035689165.1 Candidatus Eiseniibacteriota bacterium
TCATCGCCCGCGCGCACGATGGCGTCGGCCTTCTTCGCGTCCAGCACGCCCAGCTCGGCGTTGGCGCGCGCGGCCGCGATCTTGATGCGTGTCACCGCGCGCACCATCTCGGGGTGGAGCCGCTCGCCGCTGATCGGGAAGTTGGCGACCGCCCGGGCGGTCTGGACGCCGTAATAGGCGTTCGCGGGGACTTCGAGGGAACCGAGGGAATCGCGTTCGGTGCGGGTGCCGCCGCGGGACGCCGCGGCGCTCATGGTCTCGACCATTTCAATTCCGAGCCTCTCGGCCGGAGTCTACACATGCACCAGGTCCTCGGCCGATCGCTGGACCTGGCGCCCCCATATCTCCGTGAAGGAAGCGGCGAGGCGCGCCGCCACCTCCTCGCGCGGCGGCGCCGTCCCGAGGAGCGAGGCCAACGACCCCACGCCCAGGTGGCGGATGCCGCACGGATGGATCCAATCGAAGTGGGCCAGGTTGGGATTCACGTTGAGCGCGAATCCGTGGAAGGCGATCCAGCGGCGCACGGCCACGCCGATCGCGGCGATCTTGCGCGGCCCGACCCAGACCCCGGTATAGGGCGGCCGCCGTTCGGCCGGCAGGCCGTACGACGTCACGGCGCGGATCACCCCTTCCTCGAGGTCGCGCAGGTAACGATGGAGATCGCGGCCGCAGGGAAGGTTGTCGAGCGCCACGACCGGATAGCCGACGAGCTGGCCGGGGCCGTGATAGGTGACGTCGCCGCCGCGCTCCACCGCGACCACCTCGACGCCGCGGAGCTGATACTCGGCGGCGGAGAGGCGCAGGTTCGAGTCCTTGCCGGCGCGTCCCACCGTGATCACGGGATCGTGCTCGACGAAGTAGACGCAGTCGGGGGCGCGGCCGGCGGCGCGCGCTTCCACGGCGCGGCGCTGGAACTGGAGGGCGGCCACGTAGGGCACGCGGCCCAGGTCGTAGGCGGGGATCGGCGAGCGCGGGCCGTAGTCGGGCGGCTCGTACGGCTTGCCCGCGGGGTGTTCCACCACCCCGCGCGCGCTGGAGCCCCCCGGGAGGATCATGGCGTCGAGTTTACACCGCGTCGAGGAGCCAGCTCTCCGGATCCTCGAGCAGCTCCTTCACCCGATGGAGGAACTGCACCGCGGGGGTGCCGTCCACCAGCCGGTGGTCGAAGGAAAGAACCAGCGTCATCATCCAGCGCACCACGATGCGGTGGTCGCGGACGACGGGGCGCTCCTCGATCAGGTGCACGCCCAGGATGCCCACTTCCGGCACGTTGATGACCGGGACCGACGAGGTGGCGCCGAACATGCCGGCGTTGGTGATGGTGAACGTGCCGCCCTGGATGTCGTCCAGCGTCAGCTTCTCCGCGCGGGCGCGGGCGCCCAGATCCTCGATGTCGGCGGCGATCTGGAGCAGGTTCTTCCGGTCGGCGTCGCGCACGATCGGAACGATCAGCCCCTGGTCGCGGTGCACGGCGATGCCGATGTTGTAGTACTTCTTGTAATGCACCTCGGTGTCGGTCATCGACGCGTTCAGGATCGGGTGCTCCTTCAGCGCCCGGACCACCGCCTTCACGATGAACGGCATGTAGGTCAGCTTGACGCCGTATTCCTTCTGCACGCGCTCCTTCAGCCGTCCCCTCATGTCGACGAGGGCGGTCATGTCCACTTCGTCCGCGACGGCGCAGTGCGCTGCCGTGTGGCGCGCCTTCACCATGTTCTGCGCGATCATCTTCCGCACGTTGGTGAGGGGCTCGACCGCTTCCTCGCGCGTGCCGGGCGCGGCGAACGCGAGTGCGGGGATCGCCTTGGTCGGCTGGGATGGCGGCGCGGCCGGCGCGGGCTCGAAGCGGTCCATGCGGCCCGGGGCCATCGCGGGTGCGCGTCCAGGGGCCGAGGCGGCGACCTTCCGCGCCTCGAGGTAGGTGAGCACGTCCTCGCGCGTCACGCGGCCGCCCATGCCGGACCCGCGGATCTGCGAGACGTCGACGTCGTTCTCCTTGACCAGCTTCCGCACCGCGGGGGAGAGGCGCTGGCCGTCTTCATTCGGCGCGATATGCGGCGCCACGTTGTTGGTGGCGGGGCCGCTCGCGGGACGTCCCGAGGGCGCGTTGCCGAAGGCCGGGGCCGAGGCGGCCGCGCGCGGCCCGGCGGCCACCGCGCCGAGCGGGGCGTCGCCCTGCGGCGTCCTGCTCTCCGGGGAAGCCGGGGTCGCGGCGGCGGCGCGCGCGGCCTTGGCGTCCACGCCGGCGCCCGCTCCTCCGCCCGAGGCCGCGCCCGCGGCGGCGTGCGCCGGGGCCGGCGCGGCGGCGCCTCCCGCGGGAAGCGACTCGCCCGGGGCCAGGATCGAGCCCAGCTTCTCGCCGACCTGCGCGACGGTGCCCTCGGCGGCGGTGATCTCGCCGAGCGTGCCCGCGGTCGGGGCGGGGAGCTCGATGTTGATCTTGTCGGTGATGATCTCGACGATCGGCTCGTCCTTGGCGATCGGCTCGCCCACCTGCTTCAGCCACTTGCCGATCGTTCCCTCGACGACGCTCTCGCCGAGCTGCGGCACTACGATGGTGACGGGCATTCCGTTCCTCCGAGCGCGGCCCGAAGCCGCCGGATCAATACGCGACGGTTTCGCGGATCGCCTGGGCGATCCGATTGGCGTCGGGCAGGTAGTGGTCGGCCAGCACGGGCGCGAAGGGCTCTTGCGGCGCGTCCGGCGGCGACACGCGGCGGACCGGCGCGTCGAGGGAGCTGAAGCCCTCTTCGGCGATCATGGCCGCGATCTCGGCGCCCACGCCCATCGTGCGCGACGATTCGTAGACGCAGATGGCGCGCGAGGTCCTCTGCACCGACTCGAGAATCGTTTCCTTGTCGTACGGCGCGAGCGTGCGGAGGTCGATCACCTCCACGTCGATCCCCTCGGCGGCCACCTTCTCCGCCGCCTCCAGGGAGCGGTGCAGCATGAGCGCGTAGGAGATCACCGTGACGTGCGCTCCCTTGCGGACCACGTTCGCTTTTCCCAGCGGCACCGTGTAGTCGTGCGTCGGCACCGGGCCCTTGGAGGTGCGGTAGAGCCGCTTGTGCTCGTAGTAGAGCACCGGGTTCTGTCCGCGGAAGGCCGACTTCAAGAGCCCCTTCGCGTCGTACGGCGTCGCCGGCGCCACCACCACGAGCCCCGGCGAATGCATGAACCACGACGCGTTGAACTGCGAGTGGAAGAGGCCGCCGCCCACCGCCGCGCCGCAGCAGCAGCGGATGACCATGGGGCAGGTCCACATGCCGCCCGAGCGGTAGCGCATCTTGGCCGCGTGCTCCACGATGCCGTCCACCGCGAGCGAGATGAAGTCGTCGAACTGGATCTCGGGGGAGGGGATCAGGCCCGCGAGCGCGGCGCCCACCGCCCCCTGCACCAGGAAGTTCTCGGAGATGGGACTGTCGATGACGCGCATGGGGCCGAACTTTTCATACAGCCCCTTGGTCGCCTTGAACACGCCCCCGTAGTTGGCGATGTCCTCGCCGATCAGGAAGATCCGCGGGTCGCGCTCCATCTCTTCGTGGAGCGCCTGCGTGATCGCCTCGATCATCGTGATCGTCTTCACATCCGCCGGGGCGGCCGCCGGCGCTTGGGTGTCGAACGTCTTCATCGATGCTTGGTCTCCCCCGGATGCTTTGCTGCGTGCTCCGGTTCGTGCGGGTGGTCCGGCCGTGCTCGAAGCCTCGCCTCGCGGCGGCCCTCGGCCGCGCGCGCTTCGCGGCGCTCTTCTTCCGTCTCCAAGATCAGCGGCGGCACCGGCGCCGGCCGACCCTGCTTGTCGATCGCGACGAACGTGAGATACGCCGTCGAGGTCGGGCGCCGCTCCCCGGTCAGGAGGTCCTCACACGCCACGTCGACGCGGATCTCCATCGAGGTGCGGCCCGTATACGTCATGCGCGCCGCGATCACCGCGAGCTGGCCGACGCGGATCGGCGCGAGAAACGACATCTGGTCCAGCGACACCGTCACCGTCTCCTGCCGGCAGTGCCGGTGGGCGACGATGGCCGCCGCGAGATCGATCCAGTGGAGCACGCGGCCGCCGAGGACGTTGCCCAGCGTGTTCGCGTCGTTCGGCAGCACCAGCTCGACCATCTCCACCCGCGACTCGCGGGGGGCGCGTCCAGCCGGGCTAGAGCGGGGCGTAGACGTCCTCCAGGATCTCGCTCGGATCGGGGTGCGGGCTCTTGTCGGCGAACTCGATCGCCTCCTCGATCTCCCGCTCGATCCGCTGGAGCGTCTGCTGCTTGAACGCCTCGTCCACGACGCCGCGCTCCATGAGGAGCCGCTCGTAGCGCGGCACCGGGTCGCGGCGCTTCCAGGATTCCAGCTCTTCCTGCGTCCGGTAGTTGGCCGGATCGATCTCCGAGTGGCCGTACCACCGGTAGGTCTTCATCTCGATCAGGGTCGGGCCCTCGCCGCGCCGCGCCTTCCGGACCGCGTCCTGCGAGGTCTCGTACGTCGCCATGAGGTCGTTGCCGTCGATGGTGACGCCCGGGAAGCCGTAGGCCTTGGCGCGCTCGGACAGGTTGTCCACCGGAACGCCCAGGCTCTTCGGCACCGATTCGGCCCACAGGTTGTCCTGCACGACGAAGACGATCGGGAGCTTGTGGATCCCCGCGAAGTTCAGCGCCTCGTGCCAGACCCCGTTCGACGTGGCTCCCTCGCCGACGAAGGCGACGGCGACGTTGTCCTTCTTCTGGATCTTCCAGGCGAGCGCGGAGCCGGTGACGATCACGGTCTGCGCGGCGATCGTCGAGGCCGGCGTGACGATCCCCATCGGCTTCCAGCCGTAGTGGCACGGGTGCGACTTCCCGCGGTCGGGGCTGTCCTTCCGCGCGAAGAGCTGCGCCATGAGGTACTTGATCGGCATGCCCTTGGTGATGACAGCGCCGATCTCACGATGCTGGATGCCGATGAAGTCGTCGGGGCGGAGCCCGTAGCAGGGGCCCACGACGGTCGCTTCCTGGCCCACGGCGGAGAAGTAGGTGCCGTGGAAGCGCCCCTGCTTGAAGAGGCGGCGGCAGCGCTCGTCCACCTGGCGCACCAGGTTCATGTAGTAATAGAGGCCCTTCAGCTCATCGTTGGAAACGGCCATGCTCCCTCCGGTCCTGTCTCGCGCGGAACGAGGGCGAACGACCTGTTCCGGCGCGTGGATTAGCGCTCGAAATTAGCATACGCGGGCCGTCCGCGCCACCCGGCGAGACGGAGGCTGTTGGTCACCACCGAGACGCTGGAGAGCGCCATCGCGGCCGACGCGACCGTGGGGTGGAGCAGGATCCCCGCCGCGGGATAGAGGGCGCCCGCCGCCACGGGAATCGCGACCACGTTGTAGGCGAAAGCCCAGAAGAGGTTCTGCCGGACCGTGCTCCGGGTGGCCCGCGAGAGGTCGAGGGCCGCCGAGATCCCGTCCATGCTCCCCCGCACCAGGGTCACGTCCGCCGCCTCCATCGCGGCATCGGTGCCGGTGCCGAGCGCGATGCCCAGGTCGGCCGCGGCCAGGGCCGGCGCGTCGTTCAAGCCGTCTCCGACCATGGCTACGGTCTCGCCGCGGGCCTGAAGCTCCCGCACCAGGGCCACCTTTCCCTCCGGGGTGAGCCCCGCCCGCACCTCGTCCAGCCCCACCGCCCGAGCCAGCGCGCGCGCCGGCGCTTCGCGGTCGCCGGTGGCGAGCACCGGCGTGAGACCGCGCGCCTTGAGCCGGGCCACCGCGGCCGCGGCATCCTCGCGCGGCGGGTCGGTCACCTCGAACAGGCCGAGAAGGCGCACCCCCTCGAGTCCGCTCTCCCCGACCCAGGCCACGGTGCGGCCCGACTCGGCCGCCTGCTCGGCGCGCGCGAGGAGTGCCGGGTCGGGCTCGGCGCCGCGCGCCGCGAAGGAGAGCGAGC
>DASSLZ010000005.1:0-3867 GCA_035689165.1 Candidatus Eiseniibacteriota bacterium
TCCCCACGCTTGGCGCGATGGAGGAGCTCCCCCGTGATGAGGAATTCGGGCGCGGGCGAGTCGGGCGACGGAGACTCGGGGCTGGGAAGGGCGGGTCGATCCATGAATGGGCCGGGCTCGACTCAATTATCCGGCAAGGTACGTAGTCGGGCAAGCGGCCGGAGAAGATCGCTTTCCCGCTTGTTCCGGGACGCGCGGACTGAGAGCCTTTACGAGACTATGGCCATCCCACGTCGTACCGACATCGCCCGAGGCCCTGCTCCGCGGGTCCGAGGGCTTCTTTTTGGGCTGGCCCTCCTCGCCGCCCTCGGGGCGCCGCCGGCAAGCGCGCGTGTCGTCGCCGGCGTGGAGATGCCCGACACCTTCCGGGCGGGAGAACAGGTTCTCCGCCTGAACGGCACCGCCATCTACTCGAAATTCGGGATTCGCATCCTGGCGGCCGGTCTATGGCTGGATCAACCCGAAGAGGATGCTTCGAAGATCCTGAGCGCCGACCTGCCACGGAGATATGTGACCCACTTCTTCCGGCGCGTCAGCGCGAAGCGCGTGCGCACGGAGTGGTTCAAGAGCCTCGAACAGAACACTCCCGACGCGGGCGAGGAGGTGAAGGAGCAGTTCCGCACGCTCGCCGGGTGGATTCACGACTTCGTCCCCGGAGACGAGATCACGCTCGTCTATATCCCCGGCCATGGCTCGGACGTCGAGATCGGTGGCGTGTTCCGGGGAACGATCCCCGGGAAGGACTTCGCCGAAGCCTATTTCGCCTGCGCGCTCGGCCCCAAGCCGCGGCTCGGCAAGCCCTTCCGAAAACACCTCCTCGGCCTCTGATCCACGCGCGCTCAGCCGGCAGGACACCAAAAAAGAAGGCCCGGCCACCGGCGCGCTCCGCACTGTCCCGATGTTCCAGCGGAGCGACTGCGATCGGCGGGACGGGCCCGGCCTTCTGGTCTGTTACTTCACCAAACGTGCGAGCGCAGGAAAACGAACACGCGAATCACTGCTCGGCGCACGAGGCGAGCGTGGTGCCGTTCCACTCGAAAAGCTCGCGCTGGCCGCCGGCGTGCACGGCGCGGATCGCGTCGTAGGTCAGTACCCCTTCGCCCCCTACCCTCGTGACGCGGCTGCCCTTCGGCACCAGCTCGAGATAGAGCCCGGGATCCGCACCTTCGCGCGCCGGTTCCTTGCCGAGCACCATCACCTGGCCTGCCCGATTCCAGTCCAGGACGCAGATCGCCTCGGCGTCGGATCCGGCCGTTCCATACAGGGCGACGTCGTAGACGCCGTCACCGTCGAAATCGCCGATCACCGCGGCCGGCGTCTGATCGTGGCGGTAGCGGTACGCGGCGCGCATCGACTCGGAATAGTCACGGTCCGGCGCCTTGCGGAAGGGCGACGTCAGCCGGGCCAGGCGGTCCGCGGAATCGGGCGGCGCGACGTCGTACGCGCCGTAGCCCTCCGAGACGAGGCGCGGGGGGCGGAGCGCGCGGGAGTAGAGCCGGGGCGTCTTCTCGGCGTCGCGGCCGGCGCGGACGAAGCGCTGCACCGCCGCGTCGGCGTGGCCGGTTCCCGGACGGGCCGGATAGAGGAGCAGCGTATCGCGGCCCTGTAGCGCCGCGGTGTAGGCGTCATAACGCGGCTCCCATCCCGTGATCGTGAGGGACGCGAACGCGGCGCCGCCCGGGCTTGCGGCAGCACCCGCGACGGGTCGATTGGGGTCGGTCCGGAGTCGGCCCGCGCAGCGGGCATAGGCGCTGGCCGAGTCCCGTTCGATCAACGTGTAGGAGCCGTTGGATCGGATCGTCAGCTGAAGGCCGTAGCCGGAGGAACGCGGAGTCTGGCCTGCCCCCTGGGCGCGATAGCTCGCATCCCAGTTCCAGGTGCCCTGCAGATCAAGAGAGTTGCGGCTCGCCCCGCTCGCGAGGCAAGGCGCCGAAGAGAGAGCAAGACCCGCCACCGCGAGCAGGGCCAGCATCGAACGTCGCATGATTCCGACCTCGAAAAGCCCGGCTGTTGGGGACAATCGGTTTCAGATTACTCCTTCACGGCCTTCGTGCTACAAGAAAGGGCAATGTGGTTCCATAGGTCCATGAAGATACGATCGCTGGTCCTGCTCGCGCTCCCAACCGTGCTCCTGCTCGCGGGTTGTGGTGGCGACTCCAAGAATCCCACCAAACCCGCCGGCCCGACCCGCAGCTACTTCATGGGCTTCTCCAGCTTCCCACCGCGCGCGAGCATCGCCTCCATCGTGGCCACCATCGACGCCTTCGCGCCGCACGCGGACGCCGCGTTGATCGTGACCGAGCCGCCGTGGGATTCGCTGCTCGCGGGCAAGGCTCCCGATTCGTTGATCCGGAACAACCAGGTGGGGCTCACGAATTATTTCCGTTCGAAGGGGCTCACGAGGATCGTCGTGAGTGTCGATCCGACGAACGGGCTCGACCGCTCGGCCGACTCGGCCCCCCTGGTCGCCGCCGGCCGCTCGCTGACCGAGCCCGCGATCCAGGCGCTCTTCCGTAGCTACGTGGTCGCGATGGACACGCTGATCCATCCGCAGTACCTGAGCGTGGCGTCGGAGACCAACCTGATCCGCGCCGCGGCGCCCGCCCCGCTGTACCAAGCCGTCAAACAGGTCGCGAACGATGCGTACACCGATCTACGCGCTCACGACGCGAACGTGAAGATCTTCACGACGGTGCAGGTGGAGGTCGCTTGGGGACGGTTGGGAGGCTCAGGGCCCTACGTGGGGATCAACGCCGACCGCGCCGACTTCCCGTTTGCCCAGGTGATTGGACTTTCTTCCTATCCATATCTCGCCGGATTCACCGACCCGGACAGCCTTCCATCCGACTACTACTCGCGAATCACGTCCGGGACCGGGCTGCCGGAGATGGTGATCGAGGGCGGATGGTCCAGCGATTCGACGACCTCACCCAACTGGACCGTTCTGAAGCAGAGGCGCTTCATCGCGCGCGAGGCAACCCTACTCGACCAGGCGAGCGTGATCGGTTGGTTCCAGATCACGTTCACCGACCTGGATCTCGCGTCGCTGGGATTCCCCGCGAGCGCCGCACCCTTCGCATCGCTGGGCCTGGTGGACGTGGACCTGAACCCAAAGCCCGCGCTCTCCGCGTGGGACGCGGCGCGGAGCAGGAACCTGAAGCCGCCAGGAGTCCTCTAAGGATTCACTTCGCGAGTTCCATTCGCGCGAACGAACCCCCGCTCCACTCGTACACGGCTTTGTGGCCGTCTTCGTAGGTCGCTAGGACGGCGTCCCGGGGCAAGAGATGTTCCCGCCCGCCCGGAAGCGAAACGGAACTGCCTCGAAGTAACCTCTGAAGATAGAGTCGCGGGCGATCCGCCTGAGGGAAGGTATCGAGCGTCGCTACACTTTGCGCTCGATTCCAGTCGAAGACGCAGACGATCTCCTCGACCGCTCCGTCGTTCACGCCATATCGCACCACGTCCAACGTCCGATCGTCGTCAAAGAATCCCATCACTGCCGATGGAGCCTGGTCATGCCGGTATGGATAGGTGGAGCGGACCGCTTCCGGATAATCCTGCCGCTGGTGCAGTCCAAAGGTCATTCGGTACATCTTCGCGAACGAATCGGGAAACTCGAAAGCGTAGCCGTACCCCGACGATACGAGGCGCGGTGGTCGCTCCGATCGAGGACGGGGATGCAGGGAACCATCGGACGTGGCCGCCTTGCGGATGTATCGGTCCGTGAGCGCGTCTGTGAGTGAGCCACCCGGCCAACCCGGATAGAGGTACAGCGTATCCTGGCCACGAATGGCCACGAGAAAGCTCGCCTGCTGGTTGGATCTTTGCGCCCAGAGGTCGAGCGCCCAGCCTTCCGGTTGCAGGTAG
>DASSLZ010000006.1:0-22358 GCA_035689165.1 Candidatus Eiseniibacteriota bacterium
CGGCCGCCGCAGCGGGCCGAGCGGGTAGAGGCCAGGGACGGGATTTCCGTGGCGCCCGAGAAGCGCCCCGTCCCCGCGCGTCTCGATGCCGAGTCCAAGCGCATCCGGCACGAGGTCCCCCGCGCGACGCATCCGCGCCACCAGCGGAACGTCCAGCGTGGCGTAATTCGAGGCGGGGCCGGTGGCATTGATCACACGCGCCACGGCCAGCGACCGTTCCTCGGCGCCGCCGCGACGCCGCCATCGCACCCGCAGCCCCTCGTCACGCGCCTCGATTCCGGTGATCCGGCCGGCATGGATCGTCAGCTCCCCCGCATCCACCAGCGCGCGCACGCGCGCGGCCACTTCCGGCGGGATCCGGTGCCGGTGGACGTCCCAGAGAGACCGGGCATGCCGAAGGAACGATGCGCGCCGCCGAAGGCTCCAGCCGCTCCAGATACGGGCGGTGTGCGGCCTCAGGCTGTCGACCACCGCGCGCCAGTCCGGGTGCCCCGAGGGACGGTGACGATCGGATTCGAGCCTGCCGGCGATCGCGAGCCGTATCCATCGGGCCGCTGCCGCCGGGGTCGAAAGCGCGGGCGGCTCGGGGATGGCCTGCACCGGGTACGCGGTGTGCTCCTGCGGGAGACGGCCGTGCCGCGAGAGCGCGTGGACGGGGCCTCGATGCCCCTCGGCGCGAAGCGCCAGGACCAGATCGACCATGGTGAGGCCCGTCCCCACCGTCAGGACGGGTGCTTCGCGGTCGAGCCCGGCGGCCACGCCGGGCGCCCAGGGATCGCGGACGTAACGGTCGTCGCGGAACGCGGCCAATTCCGGGGGGTCGCCCGGCGCCAGGTTCCCCAGCGCCAGAACGACGGCGGCGCCTCCAAGCGAGCGGCCGTCGTCGAGATGAACCCTCCACCCCGGGTCCGCACGGGAGAGGTCGACCGCGGTCCCCGGCACCGGAGTGACGCTCGCCCCGGAGTCGCGTGCCTCGTTAAGGACGTGCGCCAGGTACTCTCCGTAGAGGGGGCGCGGCGCGTACGTCTCGGGACCGCTGCCGGGAACGTGCGCCATCAGCCAGACCGCGAAGTGGTCGGGACGGTCCGGAAACGCGCTCATCCTTCGCGCGGGAACGTTCAACAGATGCGCACCGTACGGCGTGCCGTACGCGAGCCCGCGCGCGGTGCGCGTCCCCGCCTCGACCAGCGCGACGTGGCGATGGGCACCGGCGCGTGCGATGTGGACGGCCGCCAGCACGCCGCTCGCACCGGCGCCGATGACGACGGCGCGGAAGTCGGAGGCGTCGTTGGTCTTCACGAGACGGGGGCCGGGCCCATGAGCGCGCGATGGTAGACGGCTGGTGGCCCGTGCGCAATCGAACCGCCGGCCCCATGGGACCTAAGTAGGTGCATGAGACCCCCTTCCGGCTATCCTCGCGCGCCTTGTTGGGAACCCGCCGATCCGGCATGATGCGGGTACGTGACAGCGGTTCCGAAGCGCGGTCGAACGACGCGCCCCACCGGGACGCAAGTACCCTACAGGGAGCCTTCATGCCAATGCTGATTGGTGTTCCGGCCGAAACGGAGGCCGGCGAGAAGCGCGTCGCCACGGTGCCCGAGGTCGTCGAGAAGCTGGTCAAGCTCGGCTTCGCGGTGGCCGTGCAGAGCGGCGCCGGCGCGGCCGCTAACTTCGACGACGACGCCTACCGCGAGGCGGGCGCCGAAGTGATCGACGGCGCGGCGGCGCTCTGGGCCAAGGCGGACCTGGTCTTCAAGGTGCGCCCTCCGACGTTCGAGGAGGTCGGCCTGATGCGGGTGGGGGCCACCCTGGTCTCCTTCATCTGGCCCGCGCAGAACCCCGATCTCATGAAGCGCCTGGCCGAGAAGAAGGCCACCGTGCTCGCGATGGACAGCGTTCCCCGGATCTCCCGCGCGCAGAAGCTGGACGCTCTCTCCTCCATGGCCAACATCGCGGGCTACCGGGCCGTGATCGAGGCGGCGCACGCCTTCGGCCGCTTCTTCACCGGACAGATCACCGCCGCCGGCAAGGTGCCTCCCGCCCGGGTGTTCGTCATCGGCGCCGGCGTCGCGGGGCTGTCGGCCATCGGCACCGCGTCGGGTCTCGGCGCGATCGTCCGCGCCAACGACACGCGCCCCGAGGTGGCCGACCAGGTCGTCTCGATGGGCGGCGAGTTCGTTCCGGTGGACTACCAGGAAGAGGGCTCGGGCGTCGGCGGCTACGCCAAGGTCATGAGCGAGGGCTTCCAGAAGGCGCAGCGCGAGGTCTTCGCCAAGGAGATCAAGAACGCGGACATCGTCGTCACGACGGCCCTCATCCCCGGCAAACCGGCGCCGCGCCTGATCACGGCGGCGATGGTGCAGTCCATGAAAGCGGGAAGCGTCATCGCGGACATGGCCGCCGAACAGGGCGGCAACTGCGAGCTGACCGTGCCGGGCCAGGTGGTGGAGCGGCATCACGTGACCATCATCGGGTACACCGATCTCGCCAGCCGCCTGTCCAAGCAGGCGAGCACGCTCTACGCGACGAACCTCTTCCGGCTGACCGAGGAGCTGTGCAAGGGCAAGGACGGCGTCATCAATGTCGACATGGACGACGAGGTCATCCGGGGCACGACGGTGATCAAGGACGGCGCGATCACCTGGCCTCCGCCCGCGCCCAAGCTCTCCGCGGCGCCGGTCGCCGCGGCGAAGCCGGCGGCGGTGGCGAAGCCGGCGGAAACGGCGAAGGGCCACGGCCATGGCGCGGCCGAGCCGGCCTCGCCGGTGCGCACCGCGATCCTGTTCCTGGCGGCGGCCGCCCTGTTCTGGTTCATCGGCGCGAAGGCGCCGGCCGCCTTCCTGCCCCATTTCACCGTTTTCGTGCTGGCCTGCTTCGTGGGGTACATGGTGGTCTGGAACGTCACCCCCGCCCTGCATACGCCGCTCATGAGCGTCACGAACGCGATCTCCAGCATCATCGCGATCGGCGCCCTGGTGCAGATCGCCCCGCCGCTGATGAACGGGGGGGCCGGCGTCGTGCGTCCGGCATCCTGGATCCTCGGGCTCGCGGTGGTGAGTCTCACGCTCGTCTCGATCAACATGTTCGGCGGATTCGCGGTCACGCGCCGCATGTTGGAAATGTTCCGGAAATAGGGGGGCCCTCGTGTCTGCGAGTCTCGCAACCGTCGCCTATATCGCCGCAACGATCCTGTTCATCCTGAGCCTCGGCGGACTCTCCAATCCGGAGACGTCCCGCCGCGGAAACCTGTTCGGCATCATCGGCATGACCCTCGCCGTCCTGGCCACGATCTTCGGGCCGCAGGTGACTCCTGCCGGCTACGCGTGGATCATCGGCTCGATGGCCGTCGGCGCCACGATCGGGCTCTTCGCCGCGCGCATCGTGCGGATGACACAGATGCCCGAGCTGGTCGCCCTGATGCACAGCCTCGTGGGGATCGCGGCCGTGCTCGTGGGCTACGCCAACTACATCGACCCCGCGGGCGCCGGGCAGTTCACGGGCTCCGAGAAGACGATCCACGAGATCGAGATCTATCTCGGCATCCTGATCGGCGCCGTCACCTTCTCAGGATCGTTGATCGCGTTCGGCAAGCTGGCCGGCAAGATCAGCGGCAAGCCGGTCATCCTGCCCGGGCGTCACCTCCTCAACCTGGCCGGCCTCCTGGCGGTGATCTGGTTCGGCGGCTCCTTCATCCGCGCGCACGACGTGACGCAGGGCCTGACCCCGCTCTTCGTGATGACCTCCATCGCGCTGCTCTTCGGCGTTCACATGGTCATGGCCATCGGCGGCGCCGACATGCCGGTGGTGGTGTCGATGCTCAACAGCTATTCCGGCTGGGCCGCGGCGGCGACCGGCTTCATGCTGTCGAACGATCTCCTGATCGTGACCGGTGCTCTGGTGGGCTCGAGCGGCGCCATCCTCTCCTACATCATGTGCCGCGCCATGAACCGGAAGTTCCTCTCCGTGATCGCGGGCGGATTCGGCACCGAGGGAAGCGCCAAGCCCGCCGCGGGCGCGCAGCCTGCCGGCGAGGTCGTGCCGATCAACGCGACCGACACCGCCGAGCTCTTACGGGAAGCGAAGAACGTGATCATCGTGCCGGGGTACGGCATGGCCGTGGCGCAGGCGCAGCACACGGTCTACGAGATCACGAAGTACCTGCGCGACAAGGGCGTCAACGTGCGCTTCGGCATCCATCCGGTCGCCGGCCGCATGCCCGGCCACATGAACGTGCTCCTGGCCGAGGCCAAGGTTCCCTACGACATCGTGCTGGAGATGGACGAGCTGAACGGAGACTTCGCCACGACGGACGTGGCCATGGTCATCGGCGCCAACGACATCGTGAACCCCGCGGCGGAGGACGACCCGACCAGCCCCATCGCCGGAATGCCGGTGCTCGAGGTCTGGAAGGCCAAGACCTCGATCGTCATGAAGCGCAGCATGGCGTCGGGCTACGCCGGCGTGGACAATCCGCTCTTCTACAAGGACAACAACCGGATGCTGTTCGGGGACGCCAAGAAGACGCTGGACGAGGTGCTGACCGCGCTCAAGAACTGACCGGCGGCGAAGCGGTCAGTCGAACCGCAGCTGCGCGGCCTCGGACCGCTCCGCCTCGTCCGCCCCGCCTGGAGCTTCCAGGTTGTACACCCCCGCCCCGAGCAGCCGCACCGGACGGCGGCCGGCCTCGGTCTTCTCGAGCAGCGCGACGGCGCGCCGGACGATCGCATCGGGGTCGCTCGTCGCCGCCTCCGAATGGCTCCGGGTGACGGTCGTGAAGTCGTCGTAGCGAACCTTGATGGTCACGGTTCGAGCGGCGATCCCCTTCCGGCCCAGCCACAGCGCGTTGTCCCGCGCCATCCCCGCGATCTCGGCGCGAATCCGCTCCCGATCCAGGAGGTCCTCCGAGTAGGTGCATTCGGAGGACGACGACTTGGAGGCGCGATTGGGCTCGACGGGACGATCGTCTTCCCCGCGGGCGAGCCGCTGGAGCCAGTCGGCCATGCTGCCGACCGCGTCGCGCAGAACCTCGGGATCGGCGGTTCGGACGTCCGTCAGGCGGTCGATGCCCCGGGCCCGCAGCCGCTTCGCCGTCACGGGGCCGACGCCCCACAGGGCATCCACGGGTAGCTGCTGCAGAAAGGACTCGATCCGTTCCGGAGCCACCACGGTGAGGCCGTCGGGCTTGCGCCAACCGGAAGCGATCTTAGCCAGGAACTTGTTGGGCGCCACGCCCGCGGATGCGGTGAGTCCGGTGGTCTCGCGGATCACGGCCTTCAGCCGCCGCGCCACATCGACGCCCAGCGGCTCGCGGCGTTCTCCGTCACGTCGAGATACGCCTCGTCCAGCGAGAGCGGCTCGACCAGCGGGGTGACGCCGCGCAGGATGGCCAAAATCTGCTGCGAGACGGACCGATACTTGGAGAAATCGGGGGACACGATCGCCAGGCCGGGACACAGGCGGACGGCCCGGCTCATCGGCATGGCCGAATGCACGCCGTGCCGGCGCGCCTCGTAGCTCGCGGCGGCGACCACGCCGCGCGAATCCGGCGAGCCGCCGACGGCCACCGGCACGCCGCGAAGCTCCGGCCGGTCGCGCTGCTCGACGGACGCGTAGAAGGCATCCATGTCGATGTGGACGATGCGTCGGATCATCGGATCAGAGGATGGGCCTCATCCATCGCTACGCGCGAGCACGAGGACGATCTTGCCCGTCACGCCGCCCTTCTCGAGGAGCTCCTGCGCCCGACGCGCCTCGGCGAGCGGAAACCGCTGCGCGATGAGCGGCTTGATCTTCTTCGTCCGGAGCATGTCGAAGAGCGACGTCAGGTCCTGTCGAAACCAACCCGGTTTCAGGCGCTTGAGCGTCTGGATGCTGTACGGGACGATCCTCTTCCGCCCGGGAAGCAGCCAGCCGCCCGCGATATATACCCCGAAGAGGGCGCTTCCACGAAAGCGCTGACGACGTCCCGGGCGGCTGGAGGTCAACCCCTCCCCACGCAGGGACGACCGGAGGCCGTAGCCGACGACCGTGCCGCCGGGACGAAGCGCCTTGCGGGACCGCCACAGGTGGGCGCCGCCGATGGGATCGAAGACGACGTCCACTCCATCCCCCGTGAGGCGGCGGATCTCGACCAGGAAGTCCTGCGCCTTGTAATCGATGGGAACGCCCCCCAGCTCGGAGACGGCCGGGGCGCTGCGAGGGGAACAGGTTCCATACATCTCCAGGCCGGCCAGGCGCCCCAGCTGCAGGAGCGCCGTGCCGACGCCGCCCGCCGCGCCATGGATCAAGGCGCGCTGGCCAGGCCGGACCGTCACGGAGCGATGCATCATCTGGTAGGCGGTGATGTAGTTCAGCACGAGGCTGACGGCTTCGGCGGGGTCCAGCCCGGAAGGCACGGGAATCAGCTCGCTCGAGGGCAGGCAGACGAACTCCGCATACGCGCCGTGAATGGGCAGCGCGGCGACGACCTCGCCGGGCTCGATTCCGGAGACGTCCTCGCCGAGCCGGTCGACGACGCCGACCAGATCCCACCCCGGTGTGAAGGGCGGAGCGGGCGTCTCGGGATGGATCCCCTCGCGGGCCATGACGTCGGGCAGGGAGACCCCCGCGGCCAGCACCCGCACCCGCGCCTCGCCGCGCTTCGGCTCGGGGCACACTTCTTCCACGACCCGGAGGGTTTCGGGTCCGCCGTACTGCGTGACAATGATGCGTGCGTGGTTCATGGGCGTCCTCTTCCCCTTCCGGGTACTGACGCATGCATGAGCTGCAACTCTAGTCGCGATCAGCCGCCGGCGCCATTAGGAACCGGCGAGGATCCGCGGTGGACACGGCCTAGGGCAGCTCGAGCGTCAGGAACACGCTGTGCGGGTCTTCGCGATACGAGGCGAAGGGCGGGCACTCCTGGAAGCCGAAGCGGGCGTAGAGCGCCCGCGCCGGCGCGAAACCCGCCATCGAGCCGGTCTCCAGGCTGACGCGCCGGTAGGATCGACGCCTGGCCTCGTCCAGGATGTGGGCCAGAAGGCGCGCGGCCACCCCCTTCCCGCGGTGCGCCTCGGCGGTGTGCATCGACTTGATCTCGCCGTGGTCCGGAGCCAGCGCCAGGAGCGCGCCGCACCCCACCAACGCGCCGTCGGCCCAAGCGCTCCAGAAGGTGATCCCGGGGGAACGCAACCGGTCGAGATCCAGCGCGTGAATGCTCTCGGGCGGCGAGTGTCTCGCGGCGTGAGCGAGGTGGGCCCGGAGCAGCTCGGCGATCTCGGGACCACGCAGGTCGTCCTCGCGTATGAGGAGGCTCATGCAGTGAGCCTTGTACCGGAAATCGGGTGCACTTGCCAGGGGCGCTCGCTAGACTCCCCCGCCAGCGCGGATGGGAAGCTTGCCGGCACGCTCCGGAGGTGCGTCATCCAGTACACGACCCTAGGCCGAACCGGCCTCACCGTCTCACGACTCTGCCTCGGCTGCATGAGCTACGGCGCCCCTTCGTGGCGGCCCTGGGTGCTGGACGAGGAGGCGGCCCGCCCCTTCTTCCAGCGCGCGATCGAGCTCGGGATCAACTTCTTCGACACGTCGGACATGTACTCGCTGGGCGTGAGCGAGGAGGTCACGGGCCGCGCGCTGCGCGACTATGCCCGGCTGGACGAGGTCGTGATCGCGACCAAGGTGTTCTATCCGTCGTCCCGGCCGGCCGCCTGGTGGAATCCGACGGTGGAAGGAGGCGCTCCGAACAGCTGGGGTCTCGGTCGCAAGCACGTGGTGCAGGCCTGCGAGGCCAGCCTTCGCCGCCTCGGCGTGGACACGATCGATCTCTATCAGCTCCACCGGGTCGACCCCGCCACGCCGGTCGAGGAGACGCTCGGGGCGCTCGATCTCCTGGTGCGCCAGGGCAAGGTGCGCTACATCGGCTGCAGCTCGACCTGGGCCTGGACGCTGATGAAGGCGCTGGCGATCTCCGATTCCCGCGGCCTCGCGCGGTTCGTCTCGATGCAGAACCACTACAACCTGGTCTACCGCGAGGAGGAACGGGAGATGCTTCCGCTCTGCCTGGACCAGGGCCTGGGCGTGATCCCATGGTCGCCGCTCGCGCGCGGACTCCTCGCGCGCGGGGCGGGCGAACCCACGCCCCGCGTGAGCGGCGACGCGACCCTGGCCGGCCAGCTCTACGATCATCCCGGCGACGCGGAGGTGGTCGAGGCGAACCGGCGCGTGGCGGCGGCTCGCGGCGTCACGCCCGCGGAGACCGCGCTGGCGTGGCTCCTTTCGCGGCCCGGCGTGACCGCGCCGATCGTCGGAGCGACGCGGATGGAGCACCTGGAAGCCGCGGCGCGCGCGCTCGACCTGGTCCTGACGCCCGAGGAGATCGCCGCGCTCGAAGCGCCGTACCGGCCGCACGCGGTGCGGGGGTGGATCCGGGCGTGAGTCCCGATCCGGAACCGGCCGTCCGGATTCGACCCGCCGTCGCATCCGACCTGGCCGCGCTCGGGCGCTGCGGCGCCGCGCTGATGCGCCAGCACCACGCCTCGGACCCGCGCCGGTTCATCCTCACGCAGCATCCGGAGGAGGGGTACGGACGGTTCCTCGTCTCCCAGCTGGTGGAGCCCGACTGCCTCGTGCGCGTGGCCGAGCGCTCGGGCGAGGTCGTGGGCTACGTCTTCGCCAGTATCGAGCCGACGAGCTGGAGAGATCTGCGTGGTCCCGGCGGGTTCGTCCACGACGTCTACGTCGACGAGCGCGCGCGGCGCGCCGGCACCGGCGAAGCGCTCCTGCGCGCCGCGATCGCCTGGATCCACTCCAGGGGCATGACGCAGGTGGTGCTCTGGACCAAGTCCGGGAACGAGTCTGCGCGGCGCCTGTTCGCGAGAATAGGGTTTCGAGAGACCATGCACGAGATGACGCTGGACGGAGACCCTTCCGGCGCCTGAACCGGCGATCGGCCAAGGAGGTTCGGTCATGCACCAAGCCATCGCGCCTTCCCTGGAGGCCTGGGCCAGCTTCTACGTGATCGTCGGCTCTTCGGCGGGCGCGCTGACCGGGCTCCAGTTCGTCGTCATGACGCTCATCAGCGCGAGCGGCCGGACGGGCGGCCTGGAAACCATCTCCGCCTTCGGCTCTCCGAACGTGGTGCACTTCTGCGCTTCCCTGCTCGTGGCCAGCATTCTCTCCATCCCCTGGCGCGGCCTGCACACCGCGGGCGTCGCCGTCGCGCTCTCGGGCGCGCTCGGCGTCGTCTACGTGCTCATCGTCATGAGGCGGGCGGCACGGCAGCGCACCTACCAGCCCGTCTTCGAAGACTGGCTCTGGCACGTCGCCCTTCCGATTCTGGCCTACGCCGTCCTGTTCGTGGCGGGCGGGGTTCTCGCGGGCGCCGTTCCGGACTCGCTCTTCTTCATCGGCCCTGCCGCATTGCTGCTGGTGTTCATCGGAATCCACAACGCCTGGGACACGGTGACGTTCCTGACGGCCACCTCGGGGCAGCCATCGCCGCCGCCGCCCTCCGGCCCTCCGGCCACTCCAAGCGAGTAGCCGGCCCGAAGCGGCTCGTCGCGCGGTAGAATCGGTGACGGTGGGGCCCGAACCAGGAGGAACGAACCCGTGTCCGAACGTGACGAGACCCGGGCCGAGATCACCGACGAGGAAAAGCGGGCCAACGTGATCCGGCTCGTCTTCGGCGACGATCCGGCCCGTTTCGAAGAATTCTGCAGAGAAGTGGAAGCCATCCTGCCCCCTGACGCTTCGGCCGTGATTCGGGGAAGCTCGGTCACCGGGGAGCGCTTCGAGGACGGCGCGCCGTTCGACGCGGACGGGCCGGGCACGAGCGACGTGGATCTCACGCTCGTCGGCGACTCGGTGCTGCAGTGGTACACGCCGGACGGCTTCTACATTCCGGGCGCCCACTCGAAGCCGCTGAGCGACGAGCACCCCGACATCGCGCCGGACCTGGTTCCGCTGCGGGAGAAGCTCTCCCGCATGGTGGGACGGCCGGTGAACATCCAGGGCACGAAGAACTGGACCATGTTCGTGAAGGAAGTTCTCCTGGCCGAGCCCTGCCTGACCGTGATCGGCAAGCTCGAGAGAGCGTGAAGCTCCGCCTTCTCAGCTACAACATCCGGTACGGCGGCGTCGGGCGGGAAGAGGGGCTTGCCGCCGTGATCCACGGGGCCGAGCCCGACCTGGTTCTCCTGCAAGAGGCGTCCCGGCCCGACGTCGTGAAGCGCCTGGCCGACCGCACCGGGATGGCCTATTGCGGCTCCGTCGCCGGGGGCTCGGTGGGTTACCTGAGCCGTGTGGAGCTTCTTGGCCACGAGTGGCGCCAGCCCCGCGGGTGCTCCCGTTCGCTTCTGCGACTGGATCTGGCGGCCCCGGAGTGCAGCGTCTTCGCGCTGCACCTGCAGGCGATGCACAGCAACTGGTCGGAGCGGCGCCGCGTGCGGGAGCTGAAGGCCATTCTGAGCGACATCGCCTCGCATCGGGACCGCTTCCATCTCCTGGCCGGCGACTTCAACACGCTCGCTCCGGGGGAAAAGCTGGATCGAAGGCGCCTGCCGCTGCGGATCCGGCTGATCACGTCGCTCCTCGGGAGCACCGTGCGCTGGGAAACCATCCAGATCATGCTCGACGCGGGCTACGCGGACGCCTTCCGCGCGCTGCATCCGGATGACTCCGGCGTCACCTTCCCGACGTGGGATCCGCATCTGCGGCTCGACTATCTCTTCGTTCCCGCCGCCACGGTGAGCCGGGTGGAGCGCTGCGAGGTGGTGCGTGGCGGGGAGGCCGCGAGCGCCTCGGATCACTTCCCGCTGCTGACAGTGGTCACGCCCTGACCTTCAGGTCCGCGCGATCCCCTTCTCCTTGAAGTCGCCCCGCTGGTGGGCGCCCGACATTCCCTTGGGGATCGAGAGCGACGTCCATTCCCCGCCCGCGAAGTGGCGCGCGAGGTAGACGATCTGGCCCACGTGATACGCGGTGTGCGTAACCGATCGGTTGAGCGCCTCGACGACGAGGAAGGGCTCCTGCCGGATGTGAATGGTGCGCTCCAGATCCTCGGGGCGCAGGTTCTCGATCGCACTCAAGACGGCCGCCCAGCCCTGGTTCCACCAGCCGAGGATCTCCTCGCGGGTCGCGCGCTCGTTCATCGTGAACTCTCCGTCGCGGTCCCGGTCGGGCTTCTCGCCGTCGGCCGTCAGGAAATCCGTGAACCGGGAGCGCAGGTTGCCCGCGACGTGCTTGACGATGACGGCGATGCTGTTGGAGTTGGCGTCCAGCTCGGTGTGCCAGTGCGCTTCGGGCGTCTGGGCCAGGGCCCTGTCCCCGAGCGCCTTGTAGTTCCGGTACGTGCGGATCACGTCCCGCAGGTAGGCGTCGGTCATCGCGCTCTCTCCCACGTCGCGGCCAAAGCCGCGAGCCGGTCGATGTAGGTGAACGTGCCCCGATTCAGGACCTCCTCGGCGGCATCGCGCAGGGCCGCCATGGCGGCGCGGTGCAGCGAGGCCGCGAGGCTCACCCGGCGCACGCCGGCCGCTTCGAGCTCGGGGAGGGAAAAGGATTTCCCGGGGATTCCCGCCATGAAGTTCACCGGCTTCGCGACCGCGGAGCAGACCGTCCGAACGGCATCGAGCGTGGGCAAACCCGGCGCGAAGAGCACGTCCGCGCCGGCCCGCTCGTACGCGCGCAGCCTCTCGATCGTATCGTCCAGGTCGGGACGCCCGCGCACGAAGTTCTCGCAGCGCGCCGTCAGGGTGAACGGCACGCTCAGCGATCGCGCCGCCTCGACCGCCGCTGCGATCCGCTCCGTCGCCAGGCTGAGCTCATCGACGCCGGCGCCGGCGGGCGCGTCTTCGATCGACGCCCCCGCGAGACCGGCGGCGCCCGCCATCCGGATCGTTTCGGCCGCCACGGCCGGGGCCTCGCCGAATCCGTCCTCGAGGTCCGCCGAGACCGGAAGATCGCAGGCGTCCACGATCGATCGCGCGTTGGCCAGGGAGCGGTCCCGTCCCAGCTGGCCGTCCTCCAGCCCCAGCGCCCTCGCGGCCGCGGCGCTGGAGGTGGCCACGGCCTGGAACCCCAGCTGGGCGAGAAGCCGCGCCGATCCAGGATCCCAGGCGTTCGCGATCACGAACACGCCCGGGCCCTGATGCAGCGCCCGGAAGCGGGCGCCCTTCTCCGACGGCGAGGGACGCTGGATCTCGGGATCGGTCATGGGGTCCTCATGATACGCCTTGGCACCCCCCGCCTCCGGTACCTAAGTCGCCCTGCTCGGCCGGACCGGCACGCCGTACGATGATGGGGTGAGCGCGTTTCCCGCTTCGAAGCTGGAGAAGACCCTGGGCAAGCCGCCGGGCGAATGGACGGCGGAGGATCTCGCGCGCATCGTCGACGAAGAGGATATCGGCCTCGTCACGCTGATGCACGTCGGCGGGGACGGCGTCCTGAAGGCGCTCGACTTCGTGCCTCAGACCCGCGCGCATCTCCTCGGCATCCTGCGCCATGGCGAGCGCGCCGACGGGTCCAGCCTGTTCGACGGGCTCCCGAGCGGCGCGAGCGACATTCGCCTGAAGCCCCGGATCGCGACCGCGTTCCTGAGCCCGTTCTCCCCGGTTCCCACCCTGGCCCTCCTCTGCGGGCATTGCGATCGCGAGGGGCGGCCGCTGCCGCAGTCCCCCGACACCATCGTGCGCCGCGCGTTCGATCGCCTTCGCGACGAGGCCGGCCTGGAGTACTGGGCCCTGGGCGAGGTGGAGTACTTCCTGGGCCGCCCCGCGAACGACGTGGAGATCGAGCGCCGGCGCGACCGCGGCTATCACGCGACGTCCCCGTTCGTGGCGGGCGAGGGGATGCGCCGCCGCGCGCTGCGCCATCTGGCGGACATGGGCGTCGCCGTGAAGTATGCGCACGCCGAAGTGGGGCTCGTCGACGAGCGAAGGACCGGGGCCGCATCTGGGAGCAGCACGAGATCGAGCTGGGATTGGCGCCGCTTCCGGCGGCCGCCGACGCGATCGTTCTCACCCGCTGGGCCCTGCTCCATCTCGCGCACGAAGAAGGGCTCCCCTGCCGTTTCGATCCCATCCTGAAGGAGGGGCATGCCGGGAGCGGACTGCACGTCCACAGCCTGCCCCGTTCCCTGCGTGAGGTCCCGCCGGCGGCGGCATTCCTCGAAGGAGGATGCCTGGGACCCTCGGGTCGCTGGCTCATCGGAGGGCTGGTGCGTCTGGCGCCCGCGCTCATGGCCTTCGGCAATCGCGAGGCGTCCTCGTTCGTGCGCCTGCTGCAGGCGAAAGAGACCCCGGTCGCGATCACCTGGGGAGCCTTCAACCGGAAGGCGCTGATCCGGATCCCGCTCTTCGCCCCGGGGGACGCCTGCGACGCATGGGCGCCCACCATCGAGTTCCGTCTTCCCGACGGATCGGCGCACGCGCATCTCCTGCTCGCCGGCATGGCCCAGGCGCTGGCCCTGGGGCGCGGGCTCCGCGACCTCGACGCCCTCCTCGAGCGCACCGCCGCGCACGGCGAGGCGATCGACGTCACGCGCATGCCCGGGCTGCCGCGCGATCGCGAGGGGGTCCTGGCCGCGCTGGCCGAGGCACGCGCTTCGCTGGAGGCGGGAGGAGTCTTCCCTCCCTCGGTCCTGGACGCCTGGCTTCCCGCCGCCGTCCGCTAGACCCCACCCCAATCGAGCCAGGTTCCTTCGCCGGTCTCCATCGCGCGCCGGTGGATGACGTGCGCCGCCGCGAGGTCTTCGACCGCCACGCCTAGCGACTCGTAGACGGTGACGTCGTCGCGCGCGGCGCGTCCCTCGACCTTGCCGAGAAGCACCTCGCCCAGCTCGCCCAGCAGGTGTGCGTCGGTGATGGCGCCCTCGTCGCGGGGAATGAGGAATTCGCCCGCCTCGTTCACGCACGACTCCCGGCAGTCGGTGTAGAACCTCGCCCGGCGCACGGCGTCCGTATCGAGCTCGCGGCTGGTCGGGAAGCAGGAGCCCACGGCGTTCACGTGGACGCCGGGCGAAAGCCAGGCGCCCTTCAGCACCGGCTCCTTCGACGCGGTGGTCGTGCAGACGAGGTCCGCGCCGCGCACCGCCTCCTCCGCGCTCCCAAGGACCTCGATCGGGACTCCGGCGCCCCCTGCCTCGGCGCGCGCGAACCGTTCCGCGTTCGCGCGGCTCCGGCTCCAGAGGCGCACGCGGCGGAGCGGACGCACCGCGTGCATCGCCGCGAGATGGGTCTTCGCCTGCGCTCCCGATCCGATCAGGGCCAGGTCCCCCGCGTCCTCGCGCGCCAGCGCGTCGGTGGCCGCCGCCGACGCCGCGGCGGTCCGGATCGCCGTGATCGCGCTCGCGTCCAGGATCGCGAGCGGCTCGCCGTGCTCGATCCCGAACAGCATCACCACCCCCTGGTGCGAGTCGTACGCGGTTCCGTGATTCCCCGGCATCACCGTGACCACCTTGAGTCCGAAGCTGCGCGGCGCTCCCAGGTAGCCGGGCATCATTCCGAGCAGGCCGGAGCCGTCGGGCAGGCGGACGAGGCTGCGGAGCGGCATCACGACGTCGCCGCGCGACAGGGCGGTCAGAGCGTCGCGCATCGCGGGAATGCACGCCTCCATCGTGAGGAGGCGCGCCACGCCGTCTCCATTCACGAACAGGACCTTCACCCGTCCCCTCCCGCGATCGCGGCGAGCGCGCGCTCGGGATCCACGTTCCCCCCCGAGACGACGCTCACGACGACGCTCCCGGCGGGAACGCGCACCTTCCCGGAGAGAAGGGCGGCGGTGGCCGCCGCACCTCCACCCTCCACGTAGAGCTTGGCGCGCGTGAGCAGCCAGCGCATACCCTCGACGATCTCGGGTTCGGTGATTGGGACGATCTCGTCGAGCGCTTCGCGCGCGATCGAAAGCGGGATCGATCCCACGAAGGGCGGCGTGAGCCCGTCGGCGATGGTCTTGGGAACGGGAATCGGGATTGGCTTGGCCGCCGATAAGGACGACGTCATGCCCCGGCTCGCGTCCAGCTCGACCCCGATCACGCGGCAGGATGGCTTCAGCGCCTTGACGGCGGAGGTCACGCCGGCCATCAAGCCCCCGCCGCCGATCGGCACGACGACGCAGGCGACGTCGGGGACCTGCTCCACGATCTCGAGCCCGAGCGTGCCGGCTCCCGCGAGCCCCACCGGGTCGTCGAAAGGATGCACGAACGCCGCCCCGGTGCGCGCCTCCTCCTCGCGCATCCGGTCGAACAGCGTCGTTCGATCGGGATGCGGCACGATCGTCGCGCCGTACCCCCGCGTCGCATCCGTCTTGGACCGCGGCGCGTCGGCGGGCATGACGACGGTGCACGGAACGCCGGCCGCCCGCGCGGCCCAGGCCACGGCCTGGGCGTGGTTCCCCGCCGAGACCGTGATGAGCCCGCGCGCGCGGCGCTCCGGCTCCATGGAGAGGACGACGTTGAGCGCGCCCCGTGGCTTGAAGGAGCCGGTCTTCTGGAAGCTCTCGCACTTGAGATGAAGCCGCGCGCCGGCGCGCTCCCCCAGAGTCGTGGCCGTCAGGACCGGCGTCCGATGGAGCCGGTCCGCGGTCCTCGCCGCGGCGTCGCGAATCGCGTGAATCGGGATCAGGCTCGACACCGCTATCCGGAGCGTTCGAACGTGAGCGTGCGCGTGATCGGCGTGCCGTCGGCGGCGTTCGTCGCGAGGCGGATCCAGAGCCGATCGCCGGCGACGCGCACGTCGCGGGTCGCTTTCATTCCGATGTTGCCCCGCGAGAGCGCGCCCTCCAGCGACACGATGATCGTGCCGGCGGCAAGGTCGAGCTCGTACCTGCCGAAGTACGCGTCGTAGCCGTCCACGGCGCCGGTGTTGTTGACGCCGGCGGCCGGTCCCGCCATCCCCGCGGTCTGGGACCATGAGTCCAGGCCGCGCGAGCGATTCATGAACTGCGCGGCGAACTGCTTCGGCGCGAAGCACACGATGCCGAGGGGCTCGGCCCCCAGGACCGGGTCGATCAGCCGGCGGCCGCCCGCGTCATAGTCCTCGCGGGACGTGAGGCGCCAGATTCCCAGAATGGCCGCACCCAGGTCGGGAGCGGGCGGCGGCAATGGATTGGGCTTCACGGGCATTCCCTCTCGTGGCGCGCGGGTTCGAAGGCGGACAGCTTACGGGAGCGGCCTCGTCGGTACAATTCCCGAGCCCGAACGTACAACGGGCCCGCGTTTCTGGCGTCTCCTCCACCGGGTAAGCCCCGGACCCGGCCGCGTTTCCCCATTCAGCCCCGGACGGTTCTTCCTCTGGCACGCCACTTGATCCCCGAACGAAGCTTGCCGCACCCGCCTGGTGGCGGCCCCGATCCGATATCGACTGCCGAAGGAGGGCATCATGAGGAGCCGTTGGGAAGAGAAGTACACGGAACCGACCGATGAACCGGTCACCCTCACCGAGAGCCAGCTGCGGGCCCTGAAGCGGGGCGCGACGATCGGCATGGTCGCCGCGATCCTGGCCATCATCGCGGTCGGCATCGCGGGGTACAGCCTCGTCTCGGCCCGAAGCATCAACTCCGACGCCGCCATCGCCTCGAAGTCGGAATCAACGGCCCAGCCGGCACCCGAAGCCGCGGCGCCTGCCGCCTCGGCTCCGACGACGGCCCCGGCCGTCCAACCCGCGGCACCGGCAGCGCAGCCGTCCGCTCAGCCCGCCGCGGCACCCGTCGAGGCCAAGCCCGCACTGGAGACGCAGACTCCGAAGGCTGCCCGCGTCAGCGCCCACAAAGTCACGGCGCGCACGCACCGGATCTCCCGGTCGATCGAGGAGAAGCCGGTGACGATTCCGGCGGCCGCGCCCGAGCCGACGCCGGCGGCGGCCACCGCCAAGGCGCCCGCGCTCTCGCCGATCGCCCCTCAGCCCGTGGGCGCCGATGCTCCGGCGAAGCCGAAGCCGGCCGCGCACGATTCGAGCGCGGCGCACTGATCGGCGACTACCGGAGAGAATGCGCCTTCGCGTCCTGATAGGCGGAGGCCACGGCCGGGCCCTGCACGTACACGCCGAACAGATTTCGGCGGACCGGTGAGCGGCCGGCGAGACGGACTCGGAATTCGGACAAGTCGACCCGGCCGCGCGTCTCTTCCAGCGCCTCCGCGACGGCCGCTTTCGTCTGGCGCGTGACCGAGGCGAACAGCTCCTGGAGCATGGCCGACGCGAGGCGCGCTGAATGCAGGGTGATTCTTCGAAACGACATGGGGCTGGGTCTCTCCTGCCGGCCAGGAAGGATGCGGGGAGTGTACGCGAGGCGCGGCACCTCGCACCACCGGGGCGTCAGCGGATCGTGATTCCCGCGACCCAACCGCGTCCCGGAGCCGGCTCGAAGTAGCGCCCGTTCGCCTCGTTCACGATCACCGAGCCGATCGCCGCGCGATCGAGCGCGTTCGTCACCCGGACGAACGCCGTAACGAGCGCGCCGCCCAGGCGGCGGCGCGCTTCCCCGCTCAGGTCCACAGTGGCGTAGCCGGGGGCGGACTCGGAATTCGCGTCGTTCGTCGCGACACGATCCACGGCGCTCACGGCCGCCGCGAGATCCAGCGCCGCGCAGGGAAGCCAGCGCAGCTCGGCGAAGACGTCGTGACGAGGAATGCCGGGGATCCGGTTCCCCTCCGCCACGGAGCCGAAGGCGCGGCGGAAGCGCGCATCGAGCCACGTGTAGGCCAGGCTCGCCCGCCACCGCGGCGCCAGCGCTCCGTTCCATGACGCCTCGACGCCTCTCCGGAGGGTGCGCGCCGCGTTCGCGTAGGTGGTGCGGCCCCCCAGGCTGGAGGCCACGACGAGCTCGTCGTCGGTCCTCGCGAGAAAGCCGCACAATCCATAGCTTCCCGACGCCGCGCGTCCCCGGACCCCGGCTTCCACGTCGTCGCTCCGCGCAGGACGGAGCGCGGTGTTGAGGCCGCTCGTGCTGTCGGGGCGATAGGCCAGCTCGTTCAGGGTGGGCGTCTCGAACCCCTTTCCCGCGTTCGCGTACAGGCTGAGTCTCGGGTTCGCGCGCCACAGCACCCCCGCGACCGGGGTCGTCCTCCGGTACGCCAGGGCGCCGCTGTCGTCCGGGTTCTGCGCGGTCACGTAGTGGTCGCGCGATCGGAAGCGGATCTCGCTGTGCCGGGCGCCGGCGTCCGCGCGCCACCGATCGCCGAGCGCCCATTCGGCCTGCACGAATTCGTCGGTCGAGCCCACGCGATCGTCTTCGTCGCGGCGGAGCGCGCCGGTCAGGCCGAGCCGAGAGCCCACGAAGTTCTCGTAGCCGCGACGCCGCTCGTTGGAGACCTGCCGCTCGACCCCGGCGGTCAGCGCCAGCCCGCCGACGCCGAGCACGGCCTCCCGGCGCGCGCGCGCGTCGAAGCCGTAATAGCCACGGTCCAGATCCACCACGCCGCCCCCATGGAGCGGGTTCGACTGGGCGGCCACCGGCACCGCGAGGAACTGTACGATCGCCCGGGAGCCCGCGTAGCCTCCCACGCTGAACAGCGAGCCGAGCCCCTTTCGCTCGACGCGTCCCCCCGCCTGTCCCTGGCGGGTGGTCTTCCGCGTGTCGAACGCCAGCGCGCCCGGACTGGCCGCGCGGCGGTCGCGGGCCAGGTCGCTCGCGGTGAGTCCCTGGGGATCCTCCGCGTGCGCGTCCAGCCCGTTCAGCGCGAAGAGCCATGAGCCTCCGGAGCCGAGCCCGCCGCGGAGGATCGCCTGCGCCGAGGTGCGCCGCGACGCGCTGTGCTCGCGAAACCCATCCTCCGAGACCCCCGCGACGTCCACCAGGTAACCGCCGCGCATCCCTTCCCACGGCCCGCGCACGCCGAAGGAGCCACGGGTCAGGCGGTCCGATCCGGCGAACGAGGCCGCGCGCCACTCGGGCCGCGGCGGCGGGTCGGCGCTGAAAAGCTGGATCACGCCGCCGGAGGCGTTCCCGTAGAGGGCCGAAAAGGGGCCGCGCAGCACCTCGATGCGATCGGCGGCGTCCAGCAGGAAGTGCGAGACCTGCCCTTGGCCGTCCGGCATCGTGGCGGGGATGCCGTCGGCGTAGAGGCGCACCCCGCGCACGCCGAACGTGGAGCGCGCGCCGAAGCCGCGGATCGAGATCTGGAGATCCTGCGCTTCGTTCTGCCGGTCGCGCGCGAGCACGCCGGGGATGCGCGGGAGCGACTCCGCGAGGTTCAGCCGTGGCCGGGCGCGCGCCAGCGCCGCCGAGTCCACACGGTCGACGGCGGCGGGCACGAGCAGCGGATCTTCGGCGGCGCGCGTCGGGGTGACGACGACGGGAGGGAGCACGACCACGGAATCGCCGGGCGCGCCTGGAGCGCGTGCGGCGCGGCAGGTCGCGGGCAGGAGCAGGAGAAGCAACGCGAGCGCCTTGGCCATCGCCGGTGCACTCTACCGGCGCGGCCCCGGGGGCGTCTATTGCCGACGGCTCAGAGCCACCCGGATGTCGAGGGGGATCGGCACGCCTTCCAGGAGCGACAGCGCCCCATCGCGCACCTTGCGGAACTCGGCGAGACGCGTGCCGGACAAGGACGGCTGGCTGGGAAGCTCGACCGTGAGCGGGTCGACGTGGCGGCCGTTCAGTACGAACTCGTAGTGAAGATGGGGGCCGGTCGCCAGGCCCGAGGCGCCCACCCTTCCGACGATGGCTCCCTGCTCCACCCGCGCGCCGGGGCGGATCCCGGCGCCGATCGCGCTCAGGTGCGCGTAGCGGGTGCGGATGCCGCCCGCGTGCCGGAGCTCCACCAGCCGGCCATAGCCTCCGGCGAAACCCGCCCGCGTGACCACGCCCGACGCGGTGGCCTCGACGGGCGCTCCGAACGGCGCCCCGTAGTCGATCCCTTCGTGCTTGCGCCAGGTCTTCAAGATGGGATGGAAACGGCGGCTGGTGAACCGGCTGGTGATGCGGTACGGGACCGGGTAGCGCAGGAAGGCGCCGTGCAGCGAGCGCCCCTCGTCGTCGAAGTAGGCCCAGCGGGCCCCCCGCGGGACGGGGATCGCCCGCAGCACGCGGTCCTGGTTGCGCAGCTCGATCGCCAGGAAGTGCCGGCTTCGCACGGAGCCGTCGGGACGCACCTTGCGCTCCAGCGCCACGCGGAAGACATCGCCCTTCCGGAGGTCGCGCGTGAAGTCGACCTCCCACGCGAAGATGTCGGCCAGATCGTAGACCAGTTCCTCGAACTCTCCCTCGCCCATCCGGTCGAGGTCGCCTCCCAGCTTCGCCGACCAGAGGCTGGAGGTGATCACGCCGGAAATGCAGACCGTGTCCACGACGAAGGGGACCAGATCGAGCTGCGACGACCAGCTCGCGCCCGAGCGCGTGAACTCGAGGACCGAGTCGGGGCTCAGCGTGATCCGGACCTGGTCCGGCGTGCGCTGGGGACCGAAGGGCCCGACGGGGTCGAAGGCGACGCCGACCGTCATCCCGGGGCGCAGGGAGCGCGGGCTCTTGTAGTTCTTGAGGAGACGGATGATCGCCTTGGTCTGGGCGTCGTCCAGCCCCCTGGCCGCGAGGACCGTGGAGAGGGCCTCGCCGCGGCCGAGCGCGTGACGGGTCTGGACGGGGAAAGGCGTGGCCCGGAGCTCGGCGTCGCGCCCGTCGCCCGGAGATCCGGGCGCGCGCGGGAATACCACCGCCAGCGAGAGGCCGAACATGGCGACGGTGAGCAGCGCGACGATGTGGAACCAGCGATCCGATCGCCTCACCCGGGCCTAATCGGCCAAACCGGCACGATCCTGACCGGGAATTTGCCACAGCCTCTCTTCGCGCCCCCGGGGCCGCGGCTCCAGTATGCTGGTCAGCCTCGCCGGCCGACCGGCGAGACGATCGGACCCTGTACGGAGGTCGAGCCATGAAGAACCGTTTCGCGGGGGCCACCCACGCCCTGCTTCGCATGGTGGCCGGGCTTCTCTTCATCCACCCTGGCGGCATGAAGCTCTTCGGTTGGTTCGGCGGCATGCCGGCCGGCGTCACGCTCACCCCCCGCCTCGTGGCGGCCGGGTGGATCGAGATCGTATGCGGCACCCTGATCCTGATCGGCCTGCTGACCCGGCCGGCCGCCTTCCTGGCCTCGGGCGAGATGGCGTTCGCCTACTTCATCGGCCACTTCCCCCACGGGTTCTGGCCGATCCAGAATCACGGGGAGCCGGCGGTGCTCTTCTGTTTCCTCTTCCTGTTCTTCGCCGCGAACGGCGCCGGGCCCGCGAGCCTCGACGCGCTGATACGAAAACGGCGGGACCGCGTCGATTCGGGCCCATCCCATTCGTCGTACAGGTGAAGCCCGGGCGGGCCGGCCCCGAAGCCGGCCGTGGCGGGCCCACTGTAAGATCAATGAATAAAGGAGATTCCGTCATGCGATTCATGGTGATTGTGAAGGCCGACAAGAACAGCGAAGCGGGCATCCTGCCCGACAAGGAAGTCTTCGCGAAGATGGGCAAGTTCAACGAAGAGCTGGTGAACGCGGGCGTCATGCTCGCGGGCGAGGGGCTGCAGCCAAGCTCTAAGGGCGTGCGCATCCGCTTCTCCGGCGGGAAGAAGACCGTGATCGACGGGCCCTTCGCCGAAGCGAAGGAGCTGATCGCCGGGTTCTGGCTCTGGCAGGTGAAGTCGAAGGAGGAGGCGATCGAGTGGCTCAAGCGGGCCCCGTTCGAGGACACCGAGGTGGAGATCCGCCAGGTGTACGAATCGGAGGACTTCGGCGACGCCTTCCCCCAGGAGCTCCGTGAGCAGGAAGAAAATCTGAGGGGCCGGATCTCCTCGCGGAAGTAGCCCTCCACTCAAGGCCGCGGTCCCCCGGCGGCACTCGCGGGGACCGCGGGCCAGTCCAGGCGCCGGGCATCGGGCGCATCTTCACCGCCGTGCCCAGCAGCATCCGCAAGCGTATGATCCTGCGCCATGCAAGGTCCTCATGCTGGCGCAGGCCACGATGCCCACGCCGGGCACGATCCCCACGCCGGCCACGATCCCCACGCCGGGCACGATGTCCACGCCGGACACGACCGCCATGCGGGGCACTCCGCCGCCATGTTCCAGCGGAAGTTCTGGGGGACGCTGCTCCTCTCGATCCCCACCCTCGTCTGGGCGCCGATGATCCAGCGGTGGTTCCGCTACGAGGCCCCCGGCGGCCCGGCGGCCTCGCGCTGGATCTCGGCCGCGTTCGGAACCGCGGTCTTCCTGTACGGGGGCATCGTCTTCCTCCAGGGGGCGCGCGGCGAGCTGGCCGACCGACGCCCCGGCATGATGACGCTGATCTCGCTCGCGATCAGCGTCGCCTTCCTGTTCAGCCTGTTCGTCACCTTCGGCTTCCCCGGGATGGATCTCTGGTGGGAGCTCGCCACGCTGGTCACGATCATGGTGCTCGGGCACTG
>DASSLZ010000007.1:0-7045 GCA_035689165.1 Candidatus Eiseniibacteriota bacterium
TTCCAGTGGAGCACGGTGCGCTCCAGCGCTTCCGCGGTCTCCGTCTCGGGAGGGGTGGCGCGGAAGCGGCGATGGAGGAGTCCGCCGTCGGCCACGAGCGCGTACAGGCGCTCGGGCACCCCTTCGGGAAGATCGCCTTCGAGGAGGCGGATGGTGGCGATGAGGAGCGCGTCCATGGTCGGCGCTCCGGCGTCGTTGGGATTCGCCGCGAAGTGCTCGACGAGCCGGGCGGACAGGGCCGGATGCTCCGACGCGCGCTGCATGCGCTGCTCGATCGCGCGCGCATAGCGCTCGGGGCCGAGCAGCTCACGCAGCCGCTCGCGGCCCTCTTCGCGGAGACGGGGAAGCCGGCTCTCCACGGCGAACCAGAGAAACTCTTCCTCTCCGGCGACGCCGCGCGAAAGCTCGAGGAGCTGTTCCTGGTTCAGCCCGAGCGCCAGGTCGTCGGGCCGCAGGCCCGACGCGATCAGGTCGGCGAGAATGACCTGCGCCGTCTCCCTCGGCAACGAGTGCCAGGTCAGCGCGTAGCAGAGCGCCTGCGCGCGCATCGTCCCCTCCAGCCGCTCGTCCTGCGACCAGCGCGCGACGAGCGGGCCCGCGTGCGCGCTCAGGCGCGGCTCGTCCTCGGGGTGTTCGCGGAGGAACTTGCGGATCAGCTGGAGTCCCTGCCCGGCCGCTTTGGGCGCGATCGTCGGCAAGGTCGCCGCCGCCGCCTCGCTCCCCTCGGGGGCCAGCCGGAACTGCCCGCGATACGCTTCGCTCGTGTCCAGGCGCGGGTCCGCTTTCCAGCGCTCCTTCACCTTCTTCCAGAAGAGGGCCGCGTCGAATCCCGGCAGCGCCGCTTCCAGGCGCGGCTTCATCTGCGCCTGGGTCGCGGTACCGCCCATGTCGCGCAGGACCCGCGCGATCACTTCAGGGTCTCCCTCGGAAGCGAGGGCGCGCGCGCGCTCGGGGTGCTGGATCGCGAGGACGCGCAGGCCGTCGTTCGGGAGCCGGTCCAGGGAACGGGACGCCATCGCGAACGACATCTTGTGCCCGGCGCGGCCGGTGAAGTCGAGGCTGAGCGAATCGCCGTCGCTGGAGAGGACCCGTCCCACGCCCCAGGTCTGGTGCGTGACGAAGGCGCCGGGCGGCAGCGCGAGGATCTTCGGCACCCGCGCCGCGATCGCGTCGAACGATTCCTTCGGATCGAGGATCCCCGAGCCCTGGACGATCGCTTCGGGATCGGGCTCGCGGCCGACGACGATCCGGAAGAGCTTGGCGAAGAGCGCGCGCCCCGCGGGTCCGCCCGGCAGGCGGGGAAGGATCGGCGCGATGTCATCCCACGCGAAGCGTCCCTTGGCGCGCTCTTCGAGCGGCGCCATCGCGAGGTCGAGGATCGACTCCGAATCGCTCCAGGGAGCCACGGCCGCGTAGCGCAGGAGGATCTTCCCGATGCGGACCGGGGCCGTCTCGAGATCCTCGTCCACCGCGCGGAAAAGCGCCTCGCTCAGCCCTTCGTGGACTCCATCCTCCAGCGAGAGCTCCATCGCCCGGAGCCGGTGCTCGCGCGCGGCTTCGCGCGCGTCGGGATCGCCGGAACGCTCCAGCAACGCGGCGAGATCGGCGTGCAGCTCGGGATCGGCGTGTCGGATCCGGATCGCGGTACGAAGCCAGTCGGCGCGTTCTTCTTCGGACGCGGCGGGATTCTGGGAGAGGAAGTGGAGGAACCGCACCGCGGCCGGGTTCGGCTCGGGCTCGAGAAAGCGGGGAAGGAGGGCCAGCACCCCGTCCCGGTCGCCGGCGGCGAGCAGCTTGTCCGCCACGACCTCGAGGGCGTCGAGCGCGCGCGCCCGCTCGCCCAGTCCCTGCTGGAGGAGCGCGGTCAGGAGCAGAAGATCCCAGCGCTTCTTTCGCGCCGGCTCCTGCTCGAGCGCTTTGAGCGCGGCCTCGGCGGCGCTTCGTTCGATCAGGCGGTGCGCCAGAAGCTCCGTGTCCGCCCAGCGCGGGTCGCCGTGGCGAAGCGGCGGCTCATCGCCGGTGGCGCCCTTCAGATAGCTTCGTAAATCCGCATCGATCATCGTTGGGCCCTCGCGAGTCCGCTAGGATAGCGCAAGGGGGCGGTGCTCGGATAGACTCTCCGGCTTCACGCGCGATTGCACGAAGGGGGGACCGGATCCCGAAGCGGACACGACTCATCCTGGCCCTGGGGGTGAACCAGCTTCTCTCGAGCGGCACCCATCTGATCGCGAAGGGCGCGCTGCTCCTGCTGAGCCCCCTCGCGGTGGCGCTGCTCCGCTTCGTGTCGGCTTCCGTCGTGCTCTTCGCCTATCTCCGCTTCCGCACCGGGCTCGCCCGCGTGGAGCGCCGCGACTGGCCGGCGTTCTTTCTGCTCGGCTTCCTCGTCGTTCCGGTGAACCAGGGGTTCTTCCTGTTCGGATTGGCGCGCTCGACGGCGAGCCACGCGTCCCTGCTCTACGCGCTGACGCCCCTGGTCGTGTTGCTGTTCGCCCGGCGCCTGCTGCGCGAAGAGGGGCTCGTCTCCAAGCTCGTCGGCATTCTCGCCGCGTTCACCGGCGTCGCCGTGATCCTTCTCGAGCGCGGGCTGCGGCATGAAGTGGGGCTGTTGAGCGGCGACCTCCTCATCCTGGTCGCGGTGTTCGCCTGGGCGGCCTACACCGTTCTCTCGAAGCGGCTGCTCGCGCGCTACGATCCGATGACCGTGACCGGATGGTCGATCATCTCGGGGACGCTGATGTGCCTGCCGGCGCTGTTCGTGCCCGGGGCCATCCCGCGCCTGGAATCGATTCCGATCGGCGTGTGGGGCGCCATCGCCTACCTCGCCGTCGGTACGTCGGTCATCGCCTACCCGCTCTGGTCCTACGCGCTGCGTCACATGGACGCCTCGAAGGTCGCGATCACGACCAACACGCAGCCGATCCTGACGGCGGCGCTTTCCTGGCTGTTGTTCCGGGAGCGCTTCACGCCTGGGTTCTTTGTGGGCGCGGCGCTCATCCTGGCGGGCGTCACGTGGGTGGAGACGCGACGGCCGGGCATGGCGCGAGCGGAGGTGGTGCCGGTGGAGGCGGGATGATGTTGGCGAAGCCATGTCCGATGCGCGCGGCCGTGCGGCGGTGCCAGACGCCCATGGCAGGACAGGCGGGGTCGAGGTGCGTGACCGCGCGGGGGCGACGACCATGACACGGCGGCTGCCGCTCCGGGGCGACGAGCTGCCGGAGGTACTCGTGCCGCCTCCGGGGCCGAAGTCGCGCGCCGCGGCGCGAAGGTTGCGCCGCGCCGAGGGCGCCGCGATCTGGGGCGCTGTCGCTTCGCCCATCGTCTGGTCCCGCGCGCGGGGCTCGGTCGTCGAGGATCTGGACGGCAATCGCTACATCGACGTGACGAGCGGCTTCGGCGCGGCGACGCTGGGCCATGCCGCGCCGGAAGTCGCGCGTGCGGTGTCGGCGCAGGCGCGTCGCTTGGCGCAGGGGCTGGGCGATCTCCATCCGCATGTCGCGCGCGAGAAGCTCGTGCGCAAGCTCTCGTCACTGGGCGGCGGGTTGAGCCGCGTGCTCGTGACCGGCACCGGGTCCGAGGCCGTGGAGCTGGCGCTTAAGACGGCGGCCCTCGCCACCGGGCGCCGCCGCATCGTCGCCTTCGAGGGCGGCTACCACGGGCAGTCGGGCGCCGCTCTGGAGGTAACGCGTTTTCCGCCGTCGCCGGAGCTGCTGAAGCCCGCCGGTCCAGCCCGCGCGATTCCCATTCCGTTTCCCGATCCGCGGCGTTGTTCCGCGCGCACGCCGTGCGAGGCGTGTGATCTTTCGTGCCTGGAGCGCGGATGGGAGCGGGTCGTTGCGCCCGAGCTTCGAGGCAGCGATCCGCCCGGCGCGGTAATCGTCGAGCCGATCCAGGGACGGGCGGGCGTGATCGTCCCGCCGCCGGCGTTTCTTCCGCGGCTGTCCGCGCTGGCCCGCGACGCAGGAATGCTCGTGATCTGGGACGAGATCCTGACCGGCGGTGGCCGAACGGGTCCCTTCTGGGCCTGGGAGCGAAGCGGCCTCGCCGCCGAACCCGATCTCATGACGGCGGGGAAGGGGATCGGCGGCGGCGTCGCGATCGGCGCCCTGTTCGGCAAGCCCAAGATCATGGAAGTCTGGTCGCGCCACGTCTCCGCGTCGGGCGAGTCCCCCTATGCCAGCACGTTCTACGCGCACCCCCTGGCGTGCGCGGGGACGCTGGCGGCGCTCGAACGATTGACGTCGGCCGAGATCGCCTCGTCCCGAGAAGCAATCGAGCGCACGCTTCTGGATGTGCCGCCGCCCCCCGGCTTTCGGATCCGCGCCATCGGCGCCATGGCCGCCATCGAGCCGGAAGACAAGAACCGGAGCCTGTTCCTGCCTCTGCTGCGCCACGGAGTCATCGCCATCCCCGGAGGAATCAGCTCCGCGGTGGTCAGCCTCTACCCCGCCTTCACCATCACCCCCCATCAGCTCGCGCACGCCATCGACGTGATGACCCAATGCGCCGTCCAAGATGAGGCACGCCACTCGGGGTAACGCGACTCAAGGTGACGCGCCGGGCTACGCTGAGCCCACGTCTGGCCCGTTCTCACCGTAGCGTCCGCTTCCGTCGTGGGCTTCAGTGCGAAAGTTTCCCGAACTTCCGCTTCTCGAGCTTCTCGATGAGCGCGTCGAGGGCCCGATCGAGCACCTGCGCCACGTCGCGAGGCGAGACGGCATGGCTGAGCAGCGCCTGCGCCAGCCGCAGCTTGTCGTGCGTGCCTTTGGAAACCGTGACCTGAACAAGGAAGGAAGGTGGTCGAGGGGGTGATGTCGTCGCTTCAAGGCTCTCCGTCGTCTCGTTCTCTCCGGCATCCGGAGCCGGAGCTGGATCAGCAGGGGACGCGCAAGCTGGGACTGCAGCGGACTCGACCTCAGCAGCACAGGTCACATTCGTGGTGGACGTTTCGACAGCAGCGGACTCGACTGTAGCATTGTCCAAGTCGTGTCTGATCACGGCGACAGTTGTCTCCGATTTCACCGCCGCTAGCGGCGGTAAAAAGCTGGGCGGAGCCGGGGATTCGAACATGTCCCCTCGTCGATCGAGCGTGACCGTCTTTGGAAGGGGAAGGGCGACGGCTCGAATGGATGCGAGTGGTGGAACGCTCGCGGCCTGAGGGAAACGGGACGCGAGCCACTCTTGAACCTCGGCCCTGCTCCGGCCCCCGACGGCACGAAGCAGCTCCTTGATGTTCCCGGGCGTGAGATGGGGAGCGATCAGACAAACGGCCGTGAGATGAATGCGACCCTCCGCTACGGCCTCGAACAGAACCGGAAATCGCCGCGCAGCCCGTGCGGCTTGAATGCGTCTCCAGGCGGGACCCTCCGCAAAGCGCAGCTCACGGAGGCAGTAGGCGAACATGGACGAGAACCCGGCCGGAGCGTAGAGCCTGCGCGCGTCTACCTCCCCAAGGTGCGCCAGGAGCGCCGCGGTCAGCTGACCGTTGCGCGCGAGAATGATGCGCAGGTTCCGAAGCAGCACGGCATCGCTGAGGTGCGTCAACGAATAGGAATTCATGCAAACACCTGTTTGCGGGGAAGAGCCGGGTTCTTGGGCTGGCGCCATTGGGGGAGTTTCGTTTACGCCAGCCGTTATCGGAGGTTGGTCCATGAAATAACAAGTTTCGGTCCAGACAGGCGTCCACCGGGGACACGCGGTCGTATCTGGGAGGGGGAGCGCTGGACGAGGCGCTCAGATGCGCCCGACGGCCGCAACAGAAGCCTTCAAAACTAAATATCGTGCGGCATGTATCCCACGGGGCTCTGGTAGTAGTAATCCGACGGGTAGTGCAGGAAGTTGGACACGCGGCTCATGTACAGACACGCGAAATCCTTGAGCTGGTGGCCGAAGCGGCTCGACTCGTTGCCCTCGCGAAACAGCGATCCCCAACGCGAATTATAGGCGCGGTCGATCTTCAATCGGATGGCGTCGATCTCGCTTTGCAGCTCGACGCTGTGGCGCTCCAGGGCCGCGACCTGCTCCGGAATCTCGGCGATCCGGCCGCCCAGCTCGTGGCGGCGGCTGGGATCGTTTCCGTTCTCGCTCAGCACCAGGGTCAGCCGCCGGAGCTCCCGGCCCAGCACGGCCTTCTCGATCTCGCTCTGGTGCCTCTCGGCCGATAACCGCGCGAGCCGCTCGAACTCCTTCGCGTGCTCGGCGGTCACGGTAATCTCGCGATCCAATTCGGGGACGAGCATCGCGGTGCGCCAGCCGCGCGCGCGCTTCGACTGTAAGATATCCCCGTAGGTGTGATCGCCGAAGTAGAGCACGTGCTCGGCTGAGGCGCCGAGCGTGCGCTCGAGCCACATCGCGTCCCCGCGCCGGACGACGGCGCACGCGATCCGGGAACCCTTGACCTCGGGGATCGGCTCGGCCGCCTCCGTCTCCGTGAAGAACGCGGGCTTTCGCGACTCGACGACGACGGCATGGAACAGGTCGGTCCAGTGCTCCGGAGCCCCGCGTCCCTTCATCAGGATGTGGCGCAGCAGCGTGTCGGCGTAGCTCCACTCGCTGTTCGTGACCAGGAAGAGCTTCTTGCCCGTGCGGCGGAACTCCTCCAGCACGGTGCGCAGCTCGGGGTCGAGGCGGATGTAACGATCGAGGTCGTTCGTGATCACGTTTTTCAAGCTGCCGTCGCGGTGCGCCTCGTCGATCATCTCGCGCACGTCGCGATAGAGAGCCTCGTAGTCGAGCGTGGTTCCCGGGCGCCGCCGCTCCAGCAGGTCGATCAGGCACAGGTACAGGTACACCTCGGGCAGGTGAAAGAGCGTGTCCACCGAGACGTAGTTCTCGTGCCCCAGCCGGATGCGCGACGTGCGGTAGGCCCGGCGGCGTTCCTCGGAGCGTAGCGGCATCAGGCCGTGGGAGCCGCGGGTGACCAGGTTGAAATAGTCCATCTTCAGCAGATTGCCGCGCTTCCGGTCCACCACGAGGCCCCGGATCACGAAGTTCGGGTCGTACTTGAGATCGAGGATCTCCGTCGGATAGCCCTTGTTCGCGACCAGCT
>DASSLZ010000008.1:0-2755 GCA_035689165.1 Candidatus Eiseniibacteriota bacterium
GGCATCACCTGGAGCGAGACGTCGCGCAAGACCTCGACCGGCGCGACCCCTTCGTCGTAAGTCTTGGCCAGGCCTTCCGCTTCGAGCAGGGGTGCAAGGCCGGCACCCGGCTCATTCATACCGAATCGTCTGGACCGGGGCAAGCCGCGCGGCCTGCCACGCGGGATAGAGGCTCGCGAGGAAGCAGGTCACCGTCGCCGCCACGGCCACGAAGACGAAGTCGTTCCATTCCATTTTCACGGGGAGGGTGTCGATGAAGTAGATCTCCCCGGGCAGCCGGAGCAGCTTCCAGCGGCCCAGCGCGTAGGAAACCGCGACCCCCGCGCCCAGCCCGAGCGCCGTCCCGCACAATCCCACCAGGGTTCCCTGAAGCAGGAAGATCTGAAGGATGCCGCGCGGCGTCACCCCCATGGTGCGTAGAACCCCGATGTCGCGGCGTTTCTCAAGCACCAGCATGACCAGGCTCGAGACGATGTTCACGGCCGCCACGATCACGATCAGGATGAGGATCGTGAACATCACCGCCTTCTCGATGCGCATCCAGGCGAACAGATTCCGGTTCAAGTCGATCCAGTTGGTCACGCGGTAGGAGGCGCCGAGCGCCTGCTCCAGGGACCGCGAGTCCTCGGCCGCGCGGAACATGTCGGGAATGCGAAGCTGGTAGCCGGTGATCTCGCCGTCCAGGCGGAAGAACGACGCGGCCGTGGGCGCGAGGACCACGCCGAAGGAGGAGTCGTACTCGTAGAGGCCCGACTCGAAGATCGAGGTCACGCGGAGCCGCATCGTGCGCGGCACGCCGCCCAGGACCCCTCCCGGCTCCTCGGTGGGCAGGCTGATCAGGATCACGTCACCGGTCGTCACCCGAAGCCGCGAGGCCAGCTCGCGCCCCAGGGCGATCCCCGGGAGATCGCCCCCCACGAACGCGTCGTGCTTCGGCGTCAGGTGGGCGAGGATATCGGTCACGCGCGCCTCGGCGGGCGGATCCACTCCCTTCAGCACCATGCCGTCGATCCCGTGCCGCGAGGCCACCATCACCTTGCCGTAGACGAAGGGGGCGACCTGGGCCGTGGGCAGCGCCTTCCGGATGGCGCGGACGAGATCGGGGTTCTCGGGCATCGGCCGGTCGTCGGCCGAGAGGACCGCGATGTGGGCGTTCGTGCCCGCGATCCGCCGCTGCACCTGGTCCTCGAACCCGTTCATGACCGAGAGGACGATCGTCAGGGCCGCCGTCCCGACGAAGACGCCGCCGATCGCCAGCAGGCTGACGAGGGTGATGAAGTTGAGCCGCCGCTTCGAGCGCAGGTAGCGCGAGGCGATGATCCAGACGTAGCCCATCCGTGGGTGCCGGGCGCCGCTCCGGGCGGAGCGCTAGGCGCCCTCCTCGTCGGTGCGTTCCTCGGGGCGCATCTGCGGGAAGAGGATCACGTCGCGGATGCTCCGCTGGTCGGCGAGCAGCATGACCAGCCGGTCGATCCCGATCCCCACGCCCCCGGTCGGCGGCATGCCGAGCTCCAGGGCGCGCAGGTAGTCCTCGTCCAGCATCTGCGCCTCCTCGTCCCCCCGCTCGCGCTGGCGCATCTGCGCCTCGAACGCGCGGCGCTGCTCCAGCGGATCGTTCTGCTCGGAGAAGCTGTTCGCGACCTCCATCCCCGCGGCGATCAGCTCGAAGCGCTCCACGACCGTGGCGTCGCCGCGGCGCGCCTTGGCGAGCGGCGAGACGTCCTTGGGATAGTCGATCAGGAAGGTCGGCCGCTCCAAGTGGGGCTGCACCTTCTCCGAGATCACCTCATCGAGGATCCGCCCCCATCCCAGCGCGGGATCCAGCTTCAGGCCGGCGCGCTCGGCCAGCGCGCGAAGATCCGCCTCCCCTTCCGGGAGGGTGGCGACGCCGAGCGCTTCCGCCGCGGCCTCCTTGTAGCGGAGCCGGTTCCAGGGGGGCGCGAAATCGATCGTCCTCCCCTCGTGCGGCACCAGGGTCCCGCCATGGAGGGACCGCACCGCGTGCACGATCAGATCCTGGGTCACTTCCATCATCGTCTCGTAGTCCGCGTACGCCTGGTAGAACTCGAGCATGGTGAACTCGGGGTTGTGGCTCCGGTCGATCCCCTCGTTGCGGAAGTCCTTCGCGATCTCGTAGACCCGCTCGAAGCCGCCGACGATGAGCCGCTTCAAGTAGAGCTCGTCGGCGATCCGCAGATACAGCGGCATGTCGAGCGCGTTGTGGTGCGTCGTGAAGGGACGCGCCGCCGCGCCGCCGTAGAGCGGCTGCAGCACGGGCGTCTCCACCTCCAGATACCCCCTGGCGTCGAGAAACTCCCGGATCGAGCGGATCAGGCGGGCCCTCGCCTTGAACACGGCGCGGACCTCGTCGTTCACGACGAGATCGGTGTAGCGCTGCCGGTAGCGGATCTCGACGTCGGTCAGACCGTGCCACTTCTCGGGAAGGGAGCGCAGCGACTTGGCGAGGAGCGTCACCGCCGCGGCCTTGACCGTGATCTCGCCGGTCTTGGTCTTGAAGACGGACCCCTCGACGCCGATCCAGTCCCCCAGATCGAACTCCAGCGCCTGGGCGTAGTCTTCGGGACCGAGCGCGTCCTCGCGCAGGTAGATCTGGAGCAGCCCGTCCTCGTCCTTCACGTGGGCGAACGATGCCTTGCCGTGGCCGCGCTTCGTCATCAACCGCCCGGCGACGCGCACCGGTTGCCCCGAAGCCTCCAGGGCGGCGTGATCCGCGCGGATCGCGGCGGAGCGGTGC
>DASSLZ010000009.1:0-8723 GCA_035689165.1 Candidatus Eiseniibacteriota bacterium
GGACGGAGCGGTGAATATTATTTACAAGCGAGAGCTGGATTCGGCCAAGGACGCCGCCAAGAAGCGGGCCGAGCTGGTGGATGAGTACAACGAGAAATTCGCGAACCCCTACGTCGCGGCCGGGCTCGGGTATCTGGACGACGTCATCGAGCCTCAGGAGACACGCCCGCGGCTGATCCGCGCGCTCCGCATGCTCGCGCACAAGCGCCAGTCGCTTCCGCCGAAGAAGCACGGCAACATCCCGCTGTAGCGGGAGCCCGCCGATGACCGCACCTCGCGCCGAAAAAGCCGCCCGCTCCGGGGCCGCCCCTCGATCCGACAACGCTCCCCGCTCGCCCGGCCGGACGCGCGCCATCCACAAAGTGCTCGTCGCCAATCGCGGCGAGATCGCGATCCGCGTCTGCCGCACGCTGCGGGAGATGGGAATCGCGTCGGTCGCGGTCTTCTCTGAGGCCGATCGCGAGGCGGCGCACGTCTACGCCGCGGACGAAGCGCTGCTCCTCGGTCCCGCCGCCGCGTCGCAGAGCTACCTGAACGTCGAGGCGGTCCTCGGCGCCGCCAAGCGCGCCGGCGCCGACGCCATCCATCCCGGATACGGATTTCTCTCCGAGTCGGCGGCCTTTGCGGAAGCGGTGGAGCAGGCCGGGCTCGTCTGGATCGGTCCCTCTCCCGAAGCCGTCCGCGCCATGGGCGACAAGGTGCGCGCCCGCGCGCTCGCGATCCGGGCGGGCGTCCCGGTGCTCCCCGGCACGGACGGCCCCGTCGCCGATCCCGCCGAGCTTCGCCGCGCGGCCGAACAGATCGGCTACCCGGTCGTGCTCAAGGCCGCGGCCGGCGGCGGCGGCAAGGGAATGCGCCGCGTGAACCGTCCCGACGAGTTCGAGCACGCGGTCAAGCTCACGCAGGGAGAGGCGAAGAACGCCTTCGGCGACGACCGGCTCTACCTCGAGCGGTGGCTGGAGAAGCCGCGGCACATCGAGGTCCAGGTGTTCGGCGACGCGCACGGCTCCGTGATCGCGCTGGGCGAGCGCGACTGCTCGATCCAGCGGCGGCATCAGAAGGTGGTCGAGGAGTCGCCGTCCCCCGCCCTCTCACCCGAGAAGCGCCAGGAGCTGTGGGATCTGGGCGTGCGCGCGGCGCGCGCGGGCGGCTACACCAACGCCGGCACGGCCGAATTCCTGATGGACGCCCGTGGCAACTTCTACTTTCTCGAGATGAACGCGCGGTTGCAGGTCGAGCACCCCGTCACCGAGATGGTGCTGGGGATGGACCTGGTGCGCGAGCAGGTGCGGATCGCGCGCGGCGAGCGGCTCACGCTGACGCAGGAAGAGGTGAAACCGCGCGGCGCCGCGATCGAGTTCCGGATCTACGCCGAGGACCCCTCGGCGGGCTTCCTGCCGCAGGCGGGCACGGTGCGGCGCCTGGAGCTGCCCTCGGGCCCGGGGGTGCGCGTGGATTTCGGCGTGCGCGAGGGCGGCCTCGTCCCGTTCCACTACGATCCGCTCGTCGGCAAGATCATCGTTGGAGGAGCCACGCGCGAGGAGGCGGTCGCGCGCGCGCGCCGCGTCCTCGGCGACTGCCGGATCGAGGGGATCCCGACGACGCTCCCCTTCCATCTCTGGCTGTTGGAGCAGGCCGCGTTCGTGGACGGGAGCTACGACACGGCGTATCTCGCCCACCACTTCCACGGTCTCGAGCCTCCGCCCGCGGGCCCCGAGGAAGACGACGCCATGGTGCTCGCGGCGCTCTTCGCGCACATCGAGGCGGTCACGCCGCGCGTGCCGTACTACACGCCGGTCGAGAGCCGGTGGCGCTCGGGGGCTGCCCTCCGGGCCGAGCCGCGCGACGGAGGCCGGCGATGAAGGTGATCGTCGAGCGCGACGGCCGGGAGCGGCTGATCGTGATCGAGCCGAGCGGAGCCGGGTACGCGGCGCTCTTCGACGGGCACCGCCTGCACGTCGAGGGGCGAGTCGGAGCCGAGATGAGGGTGCTCCTGGACGGGCGCCCCGTCGAAGCCACGGTGCGCCGCGAAGGCCCCGACGTGCGCGTCGCCTTCCATGGCCGCGAGTACGCGTTCCGCACGCGCGACGCGCGCGCTCCCAAGCTGGGCCGCCGCGGAGCCGGCGCGGACCGGACCCGGGGCGAGCTGCACGCACCGATGCCCGGCCTGGTCGTCGAGGTGCTCGCCCAGGTGGGCGACCAGGTGGACGCCGGGCGCCCTCTGGTCGTGGTCGAGGCGATGAAGATGCAGAACGCCTTCGTCGCGCCGCTCACGGGCCGCATCAGCCGTATCGAGGTGAAGCCCGGCATGCCGGTCGAGTCGGGGCAGCTGCTGCTCGCGGTGACGCCCGGTGCCGACTGACATGGCGCGACCTCCGTCCGACCCGGCCAAGGGCGCGAAGGCCGCGGCGGGAGCGCCGCACGCGCTGGGCCTCCCCGGCGAGCCTCCGTTCCTCCGCGGCGTCCATCCGCTCATGTATCGCTCGCGGCTCTGGACGATGCGCCAGTACGCGGGATTCGGCGACGCCGAGGCCTCCAACGCGCGCTACCGCTATCTGCTCGCACACGGCCAGACCGGGCTTTCCGTCGCGTTCGACCTACCCACCCAGATGGGCTACGACTCCGACCACCCCCGCGCCTCCGGAGAAGTGGGACGCACCGGCGTCGCGATTGCCACGCTCGAGGACATGGAGCGGCTGCTCGACCAGATCCCGCTCGACCAGGTGAGCCTCTCCATGACGATCAACGCGACCGCGATGATCCTCCTTGCGCTCGTGGTCGCCGTGGCGGATCGCCGCGGGATCGCGCGGGGGAAGCTCTCCGGCACGGTGCAGAACGACGTACTCAAGGAATACATCGCGCGCGGCACCTACATCTATCCCCCCGCGGCGTCGCTCAAGATCGCGACCGATCTCTTCGAGTTCGGAGCCGACGAGGTTCCCCAGTGGAACACGATCTCGGTGAGCGGCTACCACATCCGGGAGGCGGGCTCGACGGCGGTGCAGGAAGTGGCGTACACGCTGGCGAACGGGCTCGCCTACGTGGGCGCCGCGGTGGATCGCGGGCTTCCGGTGGATCGCTTCGCGCCGCGCGTCTCCTTCTTCTTCAACGCCCACAACGATTTTCTGGAAGAGATCGCCAAGTTCCGCGCGGCGCGCCGCCTCTGGTCGCGGCTCATGGAGGAACGCTTCCACCCGTCGGACACGAACTCGCTCAAGCTCCGCTTCCACGCGCAGACGGCCGGCTCCACGCTGACCGCGCAGCAGCCGCACAACAACATCGCGCGCGTGGCGCTCCAGGGGCTGGCGGCGGTGCTGGGCGGCTGCCAGTCGCTCCACACGAACTCGTTCGACGAGGCGATCTCGCTTCCCAGCGAGGAGGCGGCCACGGTCGCGCTCCGGACGCAGCAGCTGTTGGCCTACGAGTCGGGCGTGGCGGCGACGGTAGATCCGGTGGGCGGCGCCACGGCGATCGAAGCGATGACCGACCAGATCGAGCGCGAGGCGCGCGCGGAGATCGAGGCGATCGACGCGATGGGCGGCACCGTGGCCGGCATCGAGCGCGGCTACCAGGCCCGGAAGATCGAGGAGAGCGCCTATCAGACCCAGAAGGAGATCGACAAGGACGAGCGGATCATCGTCGGCGTGAACCGCTTCGGCGATCGCGACGACATGGGGCGTCCCTCGTTCCTGCTCGATCCCGGCCTGGAGACGGCGCAGGCGGCCCGCGTGCGCGCGTTCAAGGCGAGCCGCGACGCCGCGCGCGCGGCCCAGGCGGCCGGGCGCGTGGAAGAGACCGCGCGTCGGGACGGGAACCTCATGCCCGCCGTGATCGACGCCGTCCAGGCGGGGGTCACGCTGGGCGAGATCAGCGACGCGCTCCGGCGCGTCTATCGGACCTATGATCCCTCGCGCTGAGCACTCTCGCCGCGCGTGGCGCGCGACCCGTGGGGTGACGATGACCGGAGAACGTTCATGACCCCGATCCAGGCCGCCATCCTCGGCATCGTCGAGGGGCTCACCGAGTTCCTCCCCGTCTCGTCCACCGGGCACCTGATTCTCGCGGGGCATGCCATGGGCCTCTCCGGGAGCGCCGTGGACGCCTTCGAGATCGTGATCCAGGCGGGCGCCTTGCTCGCCGTGGTGTGGCTCTATCGCGCGCGGATCGGCGAGATCCTGGCGGGGATCTTCCGTAACAACGCCGGCGGACGCGCGCTCCTGATCCGTCTGATCGTGGCGTTCCTTCCCGCGGCCGTCATCGGCTTCCTCACGCACTCGTGGATCAAGGAGCACCTCTTCGGCCCGCGCCCGGTCGCGATCGCGCTCCTGCTCGGCGGCATCGCGATCCTGGTCGTGGAGCGGATGCGCCATCACGCGCGCCAGCCGATCGCGGCGGTGGTCACCGAGATCCCGGTCTGGGGCGCGCTCGTGATCGGCTTGGCCCAGGTGCTGTCGCTGTGGCCCGGCACGTCGCGCGCCATGACCACCATCCTCGCCGCGCTTCTGGTGGGCGCCACGCCGGTCGTGGCCGCCGAGTTCTCGTTCCTGCTGGCGCTCCCCACCCTGGGCGCGGCCACCCTGTTCGACCTGGTGAAACATCACGACGAGCTGCTGGGCCCCGCCATGGGCGGACCGGCGCCGCTCGTGATCGGGCTCGCGACGGCCGCCATCGTGGCGGCGATCGCGATCCGCGGCTTTCTGACCTACCTCACCCGGCGCGGCCTGGCGCCCTTCGGGTGGTACCGGATCGTGATCGGGATCGTCCTGATCGCCGTTCTCTGGACGCACCCGGGAGCGCTCGGGTGACCGGGGCGCTCCGGCGTGCCGCCATGAGGCGCCCATGATCCGGGGTCTCGCCCACGTCGGCATCGCCGTGCGCTCGCTGGAGCCCGCCATCGAGCGCTGGACCAAGGGGCTCGGCTTCACGCACGAGAGCACCGAGACCCTCGAGGTCCTGGGATTGCGCCTCGCTTTCCTGCGCGCCGGCGACGCGGTGATCGAGCTGCTCGAGCCGACCGAGCCCGATGCGGTGGTCGCGAAATACCTCGAGCGCCGCGGCGAGGGGATCCATCACCTCTCCTTCTTCGTGGACGACCTGGAGGGGGCGCTCCGCGACGCCGAGGCCGCGGGCCTCTCGCTGATCGACCGCACGCCGCGCGCGGGAAGCCACGGCACCCAAGTCGCGTTCCTCCATCCGGGGTCGCTGGGCGGCGTGCTCGTGGAGCTCTGCCGGAAGCAGGGGGCCTAGGTGCGCGCGATGTTCCGGCTCGCCGCAGCAGGCACGCGCGGGCTCGACGCGCTCGCCTCCCGCCCGCGCGCCGCGCTCATGGCCGCGACGCTCGCCGCGCTCCTCACCGGCTGCGCCGGACTGGGCCCCGGCACGGGACCGCCCTCGACCAGCACCCTCGAGGCCGGACCGGGTTCGGGCTACCTCACGCCGCATTCCGCGTACCTCCGCCCGCTCCGGGAGGACGTCACCGTTCGCGCGATCCTGACCGTCGGCGACACGCTCACCTCCACCCGCGTCGAGGACTCTTCGTACGTCTTCTACCCCCAGCCCGACGGCCTCGCGGCGCGCCTGGCGGGGAACGGGCTGGTCGAGGTCTACATGACGCACGACCTCGACTGGACGGTGGGCGCGGGGTCGGCGCGCGTGTCGCGCCTGCTGCTGAACCAGCGGACCGGCGGGGTGCTGAACGCCGACTATCTGCTGGACGGAAACGAGGGGTACGTCGCGCTCGCCGCCACGACCCTCGTCGGCCCGCGCGAGGGCTTCCTCGGTCCCACCCTGCTGATCAACGAATCCTCCACCGACGGTCCGCGGCACGGCGCCGTCGCCGCGGTCGACGTCCGCGCGGGAACGATCACCGAGCTGCCCCAGTTCGGCCGCTTCCGCCACGCGGCCACGATCATCATCCCCCACTCCTCCGGAGCGCTGCTCGCGCTCGAGACCGAGGAGGGTGCGCCGGGCCTGTCGCAGCTCTGGATGTACGCGGCGAGCAACGCTTCGGACCTGGTGCTGGGGCGCGGGCGGCTGTACGTGCTGCGCGCCGACCGGCCGGAGTTCGGCTACGACACGCGCTACGCCTCGATGGCGCTCCGGAACCGGCCGATCTCCGGGCGCTTCGTTCCCTGCGACGATCCCCAGGAGTTCGCGATCGCGCGGCAGCCGGATGCGCTGGAGCAGCGCGCGCAGGATGCGGGCTGTCTCAACTTCGTCCGTCTCGCGGGCATCCAGGCCGACCCCGACCGGTCCGACGCCTTCTACTTCACCGACCTGGGCGCGCCCTCGCCGGCCGATCCCTCGACCGGGCGTCCCGTCACGCAGAACGGCCGTCTGTACCGCGCCGAGCTCGACCCGATCGACCCGACCCGCGTCACGAGGCTGGAGGTGGTGCTGGACGGGGATGAGAGCGACGACATCTACCGCCCCGACAACATCGCCGCCGGGCGCGACGCGATCCTGATCCAGGAGGACCCGCGCGCCCGAGGACTCCACGCCGCGCGCATCCTGCGCTACGACACGCTGACGCGGCGCCTCGATCCGATCGCGGCCTGCGCGGAGCGGGACATCCAGGGGCGGCTCCTGCCGGCCGGAACGGGCGGGCAGTGGGAATCCACGGGAATCACGGAGGCGGGGTCCTTGTTCGGCGAGGGGGCGTGGCTGGTGGCCGTGCAGGCCCCCACCGATTGGAGCACGCCGTTTCGCGGTAGCGGCGGCGGTCAGCTGCTGTTGATGCGCGCGCCCGAAGCGCGGCGCTAGAAGACTACTTCCCTTCCGACGGCGGCGGGGGAGGCGGCGGCGGGAACTCCTCGTCGCTGTTGGAGCGCGGCGTGATGTCCCCTTCCTGCGGGGCGCGCACCGGCTGCGCGGAGACGTTCTGCGCCGCGCCCGGCTCTCCCTGGTACTGCAGCTGGACCTGCACCCGCACGCGCTTGGGCGTGCGGAGCGAATAGCCGTTATCGAGCAGGAGGACCAGCGGCGTCCCCTGCGGCAGCTCCTGATCGAGGTGCACGACGCGCTGCCGGGGCGAGGACCAGATTGGTCCCGCCTGGCGGCCGCCGCGGCGCTTCAGCCAGTTCTGGTAATCCCCGGACCGGAAGAGCCGCACGATGATGTCGTGCCGCCCGCCGACCACGCTGATGTCGCCCAGCATGTGGGCGGCCATGGCGCCCCCCTGCGCGCGAACGGGCAGATCGAGGGCGAAGAACTCCGCGGGCTCGATGAAGTAGGTGGAGTCGAGCACCTCGGCGACGAATCGCCCCGGAGGCACGTCGAGCGGGGGCCGCTCCGGCTGGGTGGACGGCGGAGCCGATTCCGATGGGGGCGCCGACTGCTCGATCGACTGCGCCATCGAATCGGTGAGCGCGGGCGACGTGCCCTCCTGGGCCAGCGTCGGACGAGGCGCGCCCAGCACGCCGAGGAGCGCGGCCAGGAGCAGCACCGCTCCCGCGTCGAAGCGTCCAGCGCCGGAGATACCAAGTCCTCGGTTCACCACGTCGCGTCCTCCCCTACTCCTGTCCCTTCGGCTCGTAGTCGCGGAAGAGGCGGCCCCAGCCGCTCTTCATGACCTCTTTCTTCCGCTTGGTGCCCACGAAACGGTACCAGTACCCGTCGTGGTAGAGCCTCGAGGCGAAGTACGACCACGGCACCAGCGGGCTCTGGAGAAGGAACTTCTCCAGCGGCTTCAGCGGGCCGTGGTAGATCAGCTTCTGTCCCTTCGACGCGAAGGTGTTCTCGTTCCGCGAGTAGCCCAGGTTCACGCCGCTCACGTCGTCGCCCACGAGATCGATGCACCGCGGGTCGCCGTTGCCCAGCTTCGCGTCGTTCGCGAGGCGGATGAACTTGATCGTCATCGGATCGAAGCCCATCAGCTTCGCCGCCACCGCGTCGATCGCGACCTGGTCGCGCGAGGCGAGCATCAGATTCGTCACCCGGAGCCGCATCGCGCGCGGGCCGGGCCCGTCGCCCGAGATCGTGCCGTCCATGACGGCGAAGACGCCGGGGTGGATCTCCTTCTGGATCGTGAGCAGGTCCACGAGCGTTTCGTGGATCACGCTGTGCGTCCAGTGCCGCTTCAGGTGCAACAGCCCGCCGAACGCGTTCTTCATCGCCCCCGTCATCTCCGTGAAGACGTGGGTCTTGAGCGTCGGCAGGTGGACGATGTTCGCCCCGATCAGGCTCTTCGGGATCATGAGCCCGTCGGGATAGACGTCGTTCAGGACCAGCATCTTCCCTTTGGGCTCGTAACGAATCCAATCGGCCTCGGACTCCGGATCGTTGAGCCAAATCGAGCGGATCCCGTATCGTTCTAACACCGGTTCCAGCTTGTTGTTCCGCACGCCGACGTGGGGATCCACCACGACCGTGGAGTTCTGGGCGGCGAGAATGCGCTTGGGGTCGAAACCAGCCCCCAAAAGCCCCTGGATCACCCCTTCGAGCTGCCAGGGGCTGGTGGAGCAGGCCGGGTAGTAGACGTGCCAGGAGATGTTCACCTTGAGGAGCGTGGTCGTTTCCGGCCGCAGCTCCTGCCGCATGTCGGCCAGCTCCATCAGGCGGCCGAAGTCCCGCACGGCGGTCTCGGGGGTCGTTTTCAGGACGGCGACCTTGGATCTCATGGAAATCAGGCAGCTCCCTTTCCGTCTTTCGGGTGCAGCACCGAATTGGCGATCACGATGCGCTGGATCTCCGACGTCCCTTCGTACAGCTCGGTCACCTTGGCG
>DASSLZ010000010.1:0-13978 GCA_035689165.1 Candidatus Eiseniibacteriota bacterium
CTCTCCGACGAGGTCGCGCTGGTCACGCCGCTTCTCCTGATCGGCCTGGACCGCTGGGGATCGCCGCGCGTGGCCGAGCGGGGGCGCCGCACGGTCTACTGGGGATTCACCGCCGTCGCCGTCGCGGGCCTGCTCGCCCGGCTCGGAGCGCACTCGCTCCGGCTGAACGAGCCGCACGACCAGGTCGCGGCCGGCACCGCTTTCTGGGCGCCGCTGATCGCGACAGGCGAGTACCTGCGCGCACTGCTCGTCCCCTACCCCTTGAACGCGATGCGCTCGCTCACCACCCCGGACGCGGCATCGTGGGGACTTCGTCTCCAGGCGCTCGGCGGCGTGGCCCTGATCGCGCTGTTCGTGTGGCTCCGCCGCAAAGATCCCCTCGCGCGGACGGGCGCTCTGCTCCTCTTCCTCCCGCTCCTCCCCGCGCTGCCGATCGGCCCCTTCCAGGGGACCTTCGTCGAGGAGCGCGCGGCCTATTTCGCCTCAACCGGCCTCGTCTTCCTGATGGCCTCGCTCGTCGCCGGGATCGCGGGGCGCCCCCGCGAGACGCGCATCGCGGCGGCGGCGGTGATGGCCGCGGTCGTGCTGGGCGCGGGTGCCCTCACCATGAACCGGCTGCCGGTCTGGTCGAGCAACGTGGCGCTGCTGGACGACGCCGTGCGGCACGACCCGCGCGATCCCGCGGCGCACGTCGCGCTGGCCGACCAGTACATCGCCGAGGGGAACTACCATGCGGCGCTCGCTTCCCTGGACCGCGCGATCGCCGTCGATTCGACCCGCGCCCTGGCGTGGCACCGCCGGACGCTCCTTCTCAACCGGATGGGGAAGCTCCCCGAGGCCGAGGCGTCGGGCCGTCACGCGGTGGCGATCCAGCCCTCCGAGGCGATCTTCTGGGCCAACCTGGGCGACATCCTGACCCGCGAGGGGAAGACGCACGACGCCAACGCGGCGAACGGCCGCGCGGTGACCCTGGACCCGAAGAACCCCGATAACTGGTACAACTATGGCGTGTCGCTCGCCGCGTCGGACAGCCTTCCCCAGGCCATGCAGGCCTATCGCCGGGCGATCGGGCTCAACCCTGGCCACTTCCAGGCTGTCAATAACCTGGGGGCGGCCCTCGCCATCTCCGGCCGGATCGCGGAAGCGCGCGACGTGTACATGAAAGCAGTCGAGCTCGAGCCCAGCTCCGTCCAGGCCCGCATGAACCTGGCGCTGGCCTATCTGCGCCTGGGCGACGTCGCGGGCGCCTCCGCCCAGCGCGAAGCGGTCCAGAAGCTGGACCAGGCGGCGGCGATGCAGCTGGTCGAGATGATCAAGCAGGTGCAGGTAGGCAAAGGGGCGACCCGATGACCCCCGCCCTCGTCCGCCGCTCGAGCCGCACATCATGACCCCCGCCCTCGACACCCGCCTCTTCGACCCCAGCCGGATCAACCTCCTCGTCGGCCTCGGGATCTTCCTCATCTTCCTGATCATCAACATCTCGCGCGCCCGGCGCGGCGCGGGCATGTTCATCCGGCCCTTAGCCGGGCTCAAGGCGGTGGAGGAGGCGATCGGGCGCGCGACGGAGATGGGGCGCCCCGTGCTCTACGTTCCGGGTCTCGGGGACATGAGCGAGGTGGGCACGCTCGCCTCGATCACCATCCTGAGCCGCGTCGCGCGGCGGACCGCCGAGATGGGATGCGACCTGGAGGTGCCGGGCTACGATCCCGTAGCCGCGACGATCATGGAGGGCGCGGTGCGCCAGGCCTACATCGAGGCCGGCCGCGGCGACGCCTTCCGTCCCGGCTCCGTGCACTACGTGAGCGCGCAGCAGTTCGCCTACGTCGCCGCGGTGACCGGCTACATGCTTCGCGCGCGGCCGGCCACGAACATCTTCATGGGCTCCTTCTACGCCGAGTCGCTCTTCCTGGCCGAGACCGGCAACCTGACCGGCGCGATCCAGATCGCGGGCACCGATCAGGTCACCCAGCTCCCCTTCTTCGTCTGCGCGTGCGACTACACGCTGCTCGGCGAGGAGCTGTACGCGGCCAGCGCCTATCTCGGCAAGGAGCCGATCCAGCTCGCGACGATCGCGGCGCAGGACTGGGCCAAGGCGCTCGCGGCGGCCACGGTCGTGGTGGCTTCCATCCTGATGGCGCTCGGGCATCCCGAAGTGGGAAAGCTCCTCCACACCCAGTGAGCGACTGAGCCCATGCGCTTCGGCCCGCTCCTCGTCACGTTCGTCACCGGCGCGCTCCTCGTCGCCTTCTTCTTCGTGCCGCATCACGCCGCCCAGGAAGCGCAGAGCGTCATGCTCGACTGGGCGAACGTGGTCTACGCCTTCGCGCTCGTGCTGGGCTCGGTCTCGCTCTGGACCGCGCACCAGAAGAAGGTGACGACGCGCGCGCCGGGATGGATCTACAGCGTGGTGACGCTGGCGTCGCTCGCGTTCGTCACCATCTGGGGCTGCGTCCAGGGGGTGGAGGAAGGCACGGCGGTGAACGCCTTCTACAACACGGTGAACGCGCCGCTCGCCTCCACGATGTTCGCGCTCCTCGCGTTCTTCATCGCCTCGGCCGCGTTCCGCGCCTTTCGCGCCCGCAATGCCGAAGCCACCCTCCTCCTCGTGACCGCGATCGTCATGATGATCGGGCGCGTGTCGATCGGCGAGTACCTCTGGCCCGGCTTTCCGAAAGTGACCGAGTGGCTCCTCGACGTGCCGAACCTGGCCGCGAAGCGCGCGGTGGCGATCGGGGTGGGACTGGGCGCGATCTCGACCGCGCTCAAGATCATCCTCGGCATCGACCGGTCGTACCTGGGGCGCTCATGAGCGCGGCACGGAGGTCGTCATGAACGGGCCGCGGCAGAGCATCTGGACCCGCCTCCTGCGTCTCGACCGGCGGATCATCTTCGTCCTGATCGCGCTCGCCACGGCGATCCCGCTCCTTCGGCCCGTGAACCTTCCGATCGCGGTCTCGCCGCGCGTGCGCGCCGCCTACGACACGGTGGACAAGCTGCCCCGCGGCTCCTACGTGCTCATGTCGCTCGACTACGAGCCGGACATCATGGCCGAGCTCCAGCCGATGGCGAAGGCGGTGCTCCGCCACTGCTTCCGGAAGGGATTGAAGCCGGTGGTCCTGACGCTCTATCCCGCGGCCCCGGGGCTGATCGAGGAGGCGCTGCGCGTGAGCGCCACCGCCGAGGGCAAGAAGCGGAACGTGGACTACGTGTTCCTGGGGTACAAGTCGGGGAGCCAGTCGGTGATCCTGGGGCTGGGCGAGAGCATCCGCACCATGTTCCCCACCGATTTCTGGGGGACCCCGTTGAACCAGATCCCGATGATGAAGGGGCACAATTCCTTCGCCGACTTCCCGCTCGTGATCAACCTTTCCGGCTCCTCGATCGCCGACTACTACGTCCGGATCGCGGCGACGCGCTACCGCAGGCCGATGATCCTCGGCTCGACGGCGGTCATGACGGCCGACTACTACCCGTATCTCTCCGCGGGGCAGATCCTGGGGCTGATCGGGGGGATGAAGGGCGCGGCCGAGTACGAGCGGCTGATGGACCTCTTCGGCGACGCGCGGCGCGGGATGGACGCGCAGAGCCTGGTGCACGTGGTGATCGTGGTGCTCGTGATCCTGGGCAACCTGGCGCTGTTCTCGTCGGGAGGGCTGCGCCGGTCATGATCCCCGTCACGCAGAAGATAGGGCCGCGCCGGTCATGAATCCCGTCACGCAGAACTGGATCGCGGCCTTCCTCACTTTGTGCGTGTTCAGCTTCCTCTATCGCGACAATCCCTTCTACCGATTCGCGGAGCATCTCTTCGTCGGCGCCGCGGCCGGCTATCTCCTGGCCGTGCAGTATCAGAACGTGATCAAGCCGAACGTGATCGGCGAGATGAACCAGGGGAACATGCTGCCGCTGGTTCCGCTGGCGCTGGGGATCATCCTGCTGGGGCGGCTCTGGCCGCGCACGTCGGGCATCGCGCGCTGGTCGCTCGCCTTCTACGTGGGGATCTACTCGGGGATCGCGATTCCGTCCTATCTGCAGGCGCAGATCTTCGCGCAACTGGCCGACCAGGTGAAGCCGTTCGCCCCCGGATGGGGCGCGGTCAACTCGGCGCTCATCCTGATCGGCTTCATCACCGTGCTTTCGTACTTCTTCTTCTCCGCCGCCCACAGGGGGCTGCACGGCCTGTCGGCGCGGATCGGCATCTGGTTCTTGATGGTCGCCTTCGGCGCGTCGTTCGGCTACACGGTGATGGCGCGCGTCTCCTTGCTCATCGCGCGCATGCAGTTTCTACTGAGGGACTGGCTGCACCTGCTGCCCCCGGCTTAGCCAGGCGGGACGGCCACCCGTCTAGCCAGGCTGAACAGCGGGACCCTCCAGGATCCGAAACGCCGACTCCAGCGCCTGGTGGTCCCCGACCAGCACCATGATGTCTCCGATCTCCAGCTCGAGGTCGGCTTCCGGCGAGATCTTCGGCTTCCCCGCGCGCACGATCGCGATCACCAGGGCGCCCGTGCGGCCCCGCAGATCGAGGGACGCCAGCGTGTGTCCCGCCGCGGGCGAGCCCGGCTCGACGAAGAAGGTGTCGGTCACCGCGCCCGCGATCATCCGCTCGATCGAGTGGGTCAGCTCCACCGAGACGTCGCCGCCCCGGAGGAAGGCGTAGCCCTCGCGGCGGAGCGCGCCCTCCTGCAGCCGGATCACGTTTCCCGGCACGTGGTAGCGGCGCAGCACGCGCGTGACGATGGCGATCGAGGTCTCGAACTCCTCGGGGATCGCCTCGTCGGCGCCCAGGCGACGCAGCTCCGCGACCTCGGCGACCAAGCGCGTGCGCGCGATGATGTAGGCGCCGGGATTGGCGCGGCGCACCTGGGACACCGCGTGCCGCGTGGCCGACGCGTCGGAGATGGCGAGCACCACCACCGCGGCGCGCTCCACCCCGCAGGCGTGCAGGCTCTCGGGGCGCGAGACGTCCCCGAACTGGATCGGAACGCCCTGCGCGCGGGCCCGGCGCACGTTCGAGGGGTCCATCTCGAGCACGACGTAGTGGATCCCCAGCTCGGCCAGCGCGTGCGCGACGTTCCTGCCGTTCAAGCCGTAGCCCGCGACGATGACGTGATCGCGCAGCGCGCCCGCTTCCGTTCCCGTGCCGGAGCCTTCCTCGCGCGCCCTCCCCCCGAACCGCGCCACCCCCGAGCATGAGGCGCTGGCACCGGCCCCCGTCGCCCGCGCGGCCTCGCGGGCGCCCAGCCACGATCCGAACGGGACCAGGAACGGCGTGATCACCAGGCTCAGCACCGCGACCGCGAAGAACTCGCGGCTCTGCGCCGCCGAAAGGAGCCCGTTCCGGATCCCGACCGAGGCGAGCACGAAGGAGAATTCTCCGACCTGCGCGAGCGAGATCCCCACGATCGCGGCCACGCGCAGGGGGAAGCCCATCAAACGCACGATCGCGGCCGCGACGATCGCCTTGAGCGCCACGGTCAGGAAGAGCCAGCCGCCGATCGAGGGGAGGTTCGCGGCGACGAACGCGGGCTCGAGGAGCATCCCGATCGAGATGAAGAAGAGGCTGGAGAAGAGATCGCGGAAGGGCACGATCTCGGAGACGACCTGGTGGGAGTACTCCGATTCGCTCACGAGGAGCCCCGCGAGGAAGGCGCCGAGCGCGGGCGAGAGCCCGAGGCGCTGCGTAAGGAGCGCCGATCCCAGGCAGACCGCGACCGCCATCATGACGTAGAGCTCGCGGACGCCGCTCCGGATGACGGCGTTCACGATGCGCGGCATGAGCCAGCGCGCGGCGGCGATCACTAGACCCGCGATCGCCACGCCGAGCAGGAGGCGCGCGGCGAGCGAGAGCGTCCCGCTTCCCGAGAGCGCGCCGCTACCGCCCGAGAGCGCGCCGCTACCGCCCGAGAGCGCGCCGACGGCCGCCGCTCCGCCGTCCCCGACGGCGCCGGCCGCGCCCACCGCTCCCGCCGCCGCGGCGAGCGCGGGCACGAGCAGCAGCATCGGCACCATCGCGATGTCCTGGAAAAGGAGGATGCCCACGAGAAGACGCCCCTGCGGCGCGTGCGTCTCGCCGCGCTCCCCCAGGCTCCGCATGACCATCGCCGTGGAGGAGAGGGTGACGAGCATTCCGGCGAAGACGGCGCCGGCGAGCCGCGCGTGGATCGGCAGGAGGAGCAGGACGCCGGTCACCGCGGCGATCGTCGCGACCACCTGGAGCGGCCCCGCCACGAGGAAGGCGCGGCCGATCTCGCGCAGGCGCGCGAGCGAGAACTCGAGACCGACGATGAAGAGGAGGACCGAGACGCCGACCTCAGCGAGAGCGCTGACATGGGCGGTGTCCGCGATCCAGCCGAGCGCGCCGGGGCCGATCAGGATGCCCGTGAGCATGAACCCGACCGCGGCGGGAATCCTGAAGCGGCGGCTGGGAAGCAGCACGACGAGTGCCGCGGCCAGCGCGACGACCAGGTCGCGGAGGAAGGTGCTCTCGCCGTGCATCAGGCCCGGCCCATGACGGTCCGACCCGTCACGGCCTTCCCCGCCTGGGGCGCGGCGCTCATCCCAGCGAGCGGAGCGCTTCGCCCAGCCGCGTGATCTCCGCGCGCGTGTTGTAGTGGCAGAGGCTCACGCGGGCGACCGCGTCGCGGCCCACCGCCTCCAGCAGGCGCGGCGCGTACATGTGCCCCTCGCGCGCGTGGATGCCGCGCTCGGCCAGGCGCTCCACGATCGCGCGCGGCACGGACCGTTCGATCGTGAACGCCACGGTGGGAACGCGCGCCTCGACGCGCGCGGGGTCGGCATCGCCCAGGATCGAGAGCCCGGGGACCCGGCGCAGCTCCTCGAGGAGCGCCGACGCCAGCTCCGTCTCGTAGGCGCGGATCCGCTCGGCGCCGATCTCCATCACGTAGCGGAGTGCCGCGGCCATGCCGGCCATCGCCTCGAAGTTCTGCGTGCCCCCTTCATATCCGTAGGGGGCTTCCGCGGGGATGAAGAAATCGTGCACCGGGGTCAGGCGGCGGTACGAGTCGGCCCGTCCCCACACAAAGCCGATGTGGGGGCCGAAGATCTTGTAGCCCGAGAAGGCGAGGAAGTCGGCACCCAGCGCCTGGACGTCGATCGGTCCGTGCGGCGCGAAGTGGACGGCGTCCACGAACGCCAGCGCGCCCGCTTCGTGCGCGACCCGCGCGGCCGCCGCCACGTCGACGATCCGGCCGATGGCGTTCGAGGCGAGCGGCATGGCGACGAGACGCGCGCGTCCGTCGGACTCGCGCAGGAGCTCCCGGAGATCGTCCAGGTCGAGCCGCGCCTCGGTGCCGCGCACCTTCCAGACGAGCGGGACCACGCCGTCGCGCTCCAGCCGAAGCCACGGGCCGACGTTCGCCTCGTGATCGAGCTGCGTGACGATGACACGGTCCCCCGCGGAAAAGAGCGGGCGCACCGCTTCGGCTACCGTTCGAATGAGCGACGTGGAATTCAGCCCGAAGACGATCTCCTCGGGCGAGCGGGCGTTGAGGAAGGCGGCGACGGCCTCTCGCGCGGCGGCGATCTGCCGGTCCACCTCGATGGAGCGCGCGAAGAGCCCGCCGCGGTTGACGCCGCGACGGACGAGATGTTCGCGCATCGCCTCGATCACGTCATCGGGGACCTGGGCGCCCGCCGCGTTGTCGAAGAAGATCTCCCGGTCGCCGGCCTCGCGCAGGGCGGGAAAGCGAGCACGCAGCGCGTCCACCGGAAAATCAGATCGCGACATAGACGTCCTCCCCCTCGACCTTCACCTCGAACGACCGCACCGCGACCAGGTCCGCCTCGGGCGACTTCCCCGTCTTCACGCTGAACTTCCAGCCGTGCCACGGGCAGCGCACCACGTCGCCGGTCAGGAGCCCCTCGCCGAGGTCGCCCCCCATGTGCGGGCATTGGTTTCGGATCGCGTAGACCGCGCCCTCGCAGCGGAAGAGCGCCACCTTGATCGGCCCCGCCCAGACGATCAGCCCCTTCCCCTCCTCCACGTCGGACGCGCGGGCCACCTTCACGAACTGGGTCATGAAGCCCGCAGTCTATCAGAAGGAGAACTCGAATCCGGCCGCCGGCATGCGGGGGAAGAGCTCGACCGCCTGAAGGCGCGGCGCCGCGTCAGCACCCGGGTCGAAGACGTACGTGTACTGGTGCACGTTCACGCGCCCGGTGGCGTTGATCAGCTCCACGTAGGCCTGCCCGCCCGTCGGGCCGAAGGAGAGCGGGTGCGAGAGGCGGAAGTCGAGGCGGAAGTAGGCGGGATAGCGCGCGCCCATGAACGTCCCGAAGCCGCGCGTCCACGTGCCCGTGGAATCGTCACGCGCCCACACCGACGCGGTGTAGGGCGAGCCGGTGTGATAGCGCGCGAGGACGTTCAGGTTCCACCCGGCGGCCGGCCTCACGTTGAGGGAGAGCGCCGCCGCGTGGCGCTGGTCGAAGGATCGGGGGACGATCCCCTCGGGCGCGGTCCAGAGGGCGCGGCTCAGCGTGTAGCCGAGCGACGCGTCGGCGCGCGCCCAGGAGGGCGTGCGCAGCGAGAGCTCCACGCCGCGCGCCGTACCGCGGTCGAGCGCGAAGGGAGGGGACGGCTGCGCGGTCACGTCCTGCGCCGGGAGCCCGGCGCCGCGCTCCTTGCGAAGGTATCCCTCGACGCGAAACCGCGCGCCCGCCGGCGCGACTTCGAACCCGGCCGCGGTCTCCGCGGCCTCGCGGTTTCGGCCGAGAGGCAGGCTCTCGCGTTCCAGGTTGTTCAACAGCGAAGGCTGGCGCATCAGGCCCATCGACGCCCACGCCGATCCCGCGCTCCCAAGCCGCGCGAGCACCCCAAGCCGCGGCGAGACGAACGCGAACCCCGGCGTGCCGGGAAGGGGCGCGCCGTCCTGGCGGAGTCCCCAGGCGTAGAGGTCCCGCGAGACGTTCACCCCCGCGGTCACCGTCGCGCGCGAGCCGGCCGACGCCCGCGCGGAAAGATACGCTTCCCCTCGGCGGCGGATGGCGGTGCCCGCGATCACGTGCTCCACTTCCTCCTGGTAGCCCGACGTCCCGAGCGAGCCGCGGATGCCGTCCAGGGCCAGCCAGCCATCTTCGTACTCCGCCGCGGCACCCCACTCGAGCGCTTTGCCGCGGCCGAGGGAGAGCTCCCCTTCGAGCCGCGCGCGCAACGCGCGCGTGACGCTGTCGTCGCGCCCGCTCCGCCCCACCAGGGTCGCGCGGTGGAACCGGTCGGCGGAGAACACCAGCCGGTGCTGCACGCGCTCCGACGGCCGGTAGGACCAGGACGCCCCCAGCGTGAGGTTCCGCACGGAGCCGTTCAGGTCGTTTTCGTCGTAGGGCATGTCGTAGCGGAGCCGCTCGCGCGCGCCCAGGGCGAGGAACGTCACCTCGTGGCCCTCGGCCGGGCGGAGCCGCGCCTCGCCGATCAGGTCCTGGAAGTCGGGGACGATCGAGGCGTCGCGATCCAGGCGATGCAGGCGCCCGATCGCGGCGAGGAGCCCGTGGCGAATGCCGAGAAGGTAGGAGCCGCCGCCCTTCGTGGGGCCCGCGACGAGGGCGCGAAGCTGCGTGGGACCGGCACCCACCTGGTAGCGCGGCCCCTCGGGGCGGTCGCTCGGCGATTGGATCTCAAGCGCCCCCGAGAGCTCGCGGCCGTAGCGCGCGGGGAGCCCGCCGCGCGAGAGCTGCATCGTCTGCACCACGTCGGGACTCACCACCGAGATGGCTCCGCCCCAATAGGGGATGTGGTAGGGCTCGAGCAGGTCGAATCCGTCGAAGCGCACGAGCGTCTCGTCGCTTTCCCCACCGCGTACCAGGAAGGAGGCGGCGTAGTCGGAGCTGGCGACGCCCGGCAGCGTCTGGACGACGCGGAAGGCGTCGTCGGCGGTGGCCGCGGTGCGCCCAATCTGCTCGCGCGTGATGAAGTCGGCGCGGGGGTCGATCCCCTGGAAGCGCGGCGCGCGCACGTCGACGCCGGGGAGTGAGTAACGGATGGAGTCGGGCGCGGGCGGGATGTCCGAGGAATCGGGAGCGGGACCGGAGGAGTCGGGAGCGGGACCGGAGGAGTCGGCGACGGCCGGCATGGTGGAGGCGCGAGCGGTCGCGACCACTCCCAGGAAGACCGCGGCGAGAAGGGCGGCACGGATGAGCGGCATGGGATGAGCCCCTTCCACGGCACGACGGAAGGCCTCATCGCCCGGGCGAAGCCGCTATGCCGGCGCCGCCCCCCAGGAGCAGGTGCCGCGCGGGACGCGGCGCTCGCTCCCCGGTCTCACCCCAAAACGAAGACCGGCGCCCCGTTTCCGGAGCGCCGATCGATTGTACCAGACTTTTCGCGGCCGTCGTGGCGGCCGTGCGCCTTAGTGGCTTCCGCAGCCTCCACCGCTTCCGCCGCAGCCGCATCCCCCGCCGGGCGCGGCCCCTTCGCTCTCTTCGGTCGCGAAGGAAGATCCGCAGCCGCAGCTCTTCACCGCGTTCGGATTGTTGATCTTGAAGCCGCCGCCCTGCAGCGAGTCGTCGAAATCGATCGACGCGCCCTCGAGGAACTGGTGGCTCTGGACATCGACGATCACCTTGACGCCTCCGGCCTCGAAGACGAGGTCGTCGGCCGTGGCGGGCTCGTCGGCGATCTGCATGCCATAGGAGAGGCCCGAGCACCCACCGCCCGCGACGAAGACGCGCACGCCTTCGAACGTGCCTCCCTCGCGCTCCATGATGGTCCTGATCTCGGACGCGGCCTTTTCGCTCAACGTGATCATGCGGAACTCCTTAGGTCGTAACGACGAGTTTCGGCCGGACGGCCGACCATACGCTTGGACGCCGCCCTCCGCGAAACGATGCTATCTCTTGTATCGGTAAATGATAGGCCTGCCTTGAGGGGCTGTCAATGTGACCTCACCGCCGCGGCTTGTCCGGGGGCCGCCCCTGCTGAAGGATCCGCAGCATGTTCGTCCCCCCCGAGCGCGTCGTCGTCCCCGCCATCGCCACCACCCAGTCCCCCCGGCGGATCATCTTCCGCGTGATGAGGATGCGGAGGCCCGCCTCGACCATCCTCTCGGCGGTGCGCCAGCGGGGTACCTGGACCGCACTCACCCCCCAGGCGAGCGACAGGCGCCGGCAGGTCGACTCGAGCGGGGTCAGCGCGAAGATCGGCGCCTGCGGCCGCGACTTGGAGACGAGCCGCGCGGAATAACCGGTGTGCGTGAAGATGGCGAGGGCCTTGGCGCGGATCTCGCGCGAGGCCTGGTAGGCCGTGTGCGCCAGAGCGTGGGTCGGTGAGGGGAGCGCGCCGCCGTCGGAGCGGCGCGGCGTGCGCTTGGTGGCCGCGAACTCGTCGGCCTCCCCCGCGATCCGCGCCATGGTGCGCACCGCGCGCTCGGGATAGCGCCCCACCGCCGTCTCCGCGCTCAGCATCACGGCGTCGGTCCCGTCGAAGATGGCGTTCGCGACGTCGGAGGCTTCAGCGCGCGTCGGGCTGGAGGAGGTCACCATCGACTCCAGCATCTGGGTCGCCGTGATCACGATGACCTCGAGCGCGTTCGCGCGCTCGATGATCCGCTTCTGCAAGATCGGCACGCGCTCGGGGGGATACTCGACGCCCAGGTCGCCGCGGGCCACCATCACGCCGTCCGCCGCTTCCAGGATCGACTCGAGATTCTCGATCGCCTCCCGGCGCTCGATCTTGGCGATGACCATCGGCGGGCGCTGGGCGCGCCGCAGCAGGCGGCGCAGGCCGATCAGGTCCTCGGCGCTCCGCACGAAGGAGAGCGCGACGAAGTCGATCCCCTCCTCGATGCCGAACGCGAGATCGCGGCGGTCCTTCGCCGTGAGCGCCGGCGCGGAGAGCCGCACGCCGGGAAAGTTCACGCCCTTGTGGTCGGAGATCGCGCCCCCGGTAACCACGCGGCAGCGCAGGCCGCCCGCGGCCTTCCGGACCGCCTTGAGCTCGACCTTGCCGTCGTCGATCAGGACGCGGTCCCCGACGGAGACGTCCTGCATCAGGCCCGAATAGTCGATCGGGATCCGCTCGGCGGTCCCGATCCCGCCCTCGCTGGTCAGGAGCACCTCGGCGCCGGCGGCGATCCGGATCGAGCCGTCCCGGAACGATCCCACGCGCAGGCGCGGGCCCTGGAGGTCGAGGAGGATCCCGACGGTGCGCCGCGCGCGGTGGGCGGCGAGCCGCACGGCCCGCATGGCGCGGCGGTGGTCGGTGTAGGTGCCGTGGGAGAAGTTGATGCGGGCGACGTCCATGCCGGCGCGAGCCATGCGCGCGAGCACGGCGGGATCGGCGCTGGCCGGCCCTACCGTCGCGATGATCTTGGTGCGGCGCACCGCTTACGGGGCGCTAGACGGCGAGGGTCGCGAGCACTTCGTCGGCGTGCCCCTCGACCTTGACCCGGCGGAATACGTTCTCGACCTTCCCCTCGCGATCGACCACGAACGTCGTGCGCTCGATGCCCCAGAACGAACGGCCGTACATGTTCTTCTCCTTGTAGACGCCGTACTGGCGGCAGACCGCCGCGTCGACGTCGGACAGGAGCGGGAAGGGCAGGTTGTACTTCTGCGCGAAGCGCTGGTGGCTGAGCTCGTCGTCCAGGCTGATCCCCAGCACGATGCCGTCCTTGGCCTGGAAGCGGGGCAGGTTGTCGCGGAAGGCGCAGGCCTCCATGGTGCAGCCCGGCGTGTCGTCCTTGGGATAGAAGTAGAGGATGACGCGCTTGCCGCGGAATTCGTGCAGGGTCACCTTGCGGCCCAGCGTGCTCGGCAGCTCGAAGTCGGGTGCGGGCATTCCGACCGTCAGGTTCTCGCCGGGCCAGTCGGGTCCACCCGGCTTGGCGCCGCGCCGCTTCGGAATGGGAAGCTCGACCGGCGGTTGCGGCGGACCGACTTCGAATTCCAGCGCGCCCTGCTGACCGGGCACTTTCCCGGCGGTCTTGCCCTTGGCGGCCGCCTGGCCCGGAGCGGCCTTGGCTGCCGCGGCCGGCCGTGCCGTTCTCGAGCTGGAGGAGGCGGGCGATTTCGTGCCGGAAGCCGCCCGGGCGGGAGCTGCGGCCCGGGCCGGGGCCTTCTTGGTCGCGCGCTTAGGAGCGACCCGACCCTTGGCCGGGGCCTTCTTGGCGGGCTGGCGCTTGACCTGCTTCTTCCGGAACGTGGCGGCTGGACGTTTCGGCATCTTCTTCGCTGGTTTCCTCTTACTGGATTTTGCGCTCTTGCGAGCGGACCCTTTCCCCGCCATTCAGGAACCCCCTTGGCACAGGGATACGGATTGCGGCACCGGTCATCGGGCATCCTAACCGCTGTGACGGCACCGCGCAAGAGCGGTCGAGACGATTCCGTGCCAAGAAGCGCGATTTCACGCGGGGGGATCGGAGGGGGCGGGAGAGAAGGACGAGCGGTTACGAGTCAGGCGGGGGCGTCCGCGAGGACGGCATCGGGCGCGCGCAGAAGCTACGCGAAGTCAGCCCGACCCGGGCTAACCCCGGACGCGGGCGTTCGTGAAGACGCTCGGGTCCATGGTCTGCGGTACCGCCACGTTGTCGAAGCGGATCTCCACCGGCTTGCCCTGCAAGCGATGATTCAGGGCCAGCTTGACCGGGCCGATCGGCGTCCATTGCTCCCACGTGGAGGTCGAGGGTGGAGGCTTCTTCCCTTCCAGCATCATGTCCCACTTGTCGAGCAGGTGGGTGGACCGGTTCACGTAGAGGGTGTAGTGGTCGCCGGACGTGAGCCCGACTCCCCTGTCGAAGGAGAGCTGCAGCACGTCGTAATCCTGGCCGCCGCGCTTCTGCATGCGAAGGTACTTGAGGTGCGTGCCCGGGTCGCGAAGCTTGAACGGCATGATGATCCAGTAGGTGTCGTTCACCCACCGCTCGTAGCCCATCTGGACGATGTTCGCGATGTTGGTGGGGTCGGTGTCCACGATCCCGTCCGTGAACGACTTCCCCTTCTTGTCCTTCAGCGTGAAGATCGCGGTGAC
>DASSLZ010000011.1:0-8914 GCA_035689165.1 Candidatus Eiseniibacteriota bacterium
AGGCGCCCTCATACATCGTTCGCAGGAGCTTTGCTCGCCCTCCTATCGCTGGTCCTTCTCCCGATCCCGTCCGCCGCCGCGTTCTCCGTCCCCGCCAACACCTGGGTCGCTCAGAAGGCGCCCACGCAGGTCCTGCCCTCCGGACTTGCGGGCTCGTATCAAGGGCGGGGATGGAACCACCTGCGCTACGACTCGGTGAGCGGCCGGATGGTGCTCTTCGACGGCTACAACGAGCCGCCGGCGTATCCGCTGGGGAACATCTACGCAAACTCGCTCTGGAGCTATGACCCGGTGAAGAACCAGCTCTCCCTGGAGAAGCTGGATCACTGGACGCATACGAGCACCGGCACCGGACCCCTTCCGGAAAACGTCGCCGACCCCACGCCCTACGACCGGCACTCGTACGCGTGCATCGTCTACGTGGCCTCCCACGACGCCGTCTACCTCTGGTCCGGGGCCAACAGCAACATCCCCGACGGATACGTCGGCGACATGTGGAGCTACTCCTTCCCGGGGCACGCCTGGAGGCCGATCGCGGGCCCGCACCCGTTCACCGTCTTCGAGCAGGCGATGGCCTACGATCCCTTCCTCGAGAAGCTGATTCTCTTCGGCGGATCGGACCGGGGCTACCACGACGGGGACAAGACCTACGTCTTCGATCTGAAGAGCGAGCTCTGGACCGATGTCGCTCCGGTGACGGTCCCGGCGCCCCGCGCCGGCCAGACGCTCACGTTCGACTCCGCCCGCCGCGTGACCTGGATGTTCGGCGGGGCGATCAACGGGCAGCCGACGAACGAGCTCTGGCAGTATGACGCGCGCGCGAACACCTGGGTCCAGGTCGCCGCGTCGGGCGATACCCCCAGTCCGCGCCGCTTTGCCAACATGGCCTACGACTCCACGCACGACGTGGTGCTCCTCTGGGGCGGCGTCACCGGCTCGAACGCGGCGCTCGCGGACACCTGGGTGCTCCATCCCCAAAGCCGAACCTGGGAGAAGCTCTCGCCCACGAGGTCTCCGGACCCCTTGGTGAACTACGCCGAGGACATGGACTACGACCCGGTCAACGACGTCTTCGTGATGAACCAGAGCGGGAAGTTCTGGCTCTTCCGCTATGCCGGAGAGCCGGTGGGCGTCGCGACGACGCAGGCGCACGGCCTCCAGCTGCGCCTGCTCTCGGCCAACCCGGCGCGGGGCCAGGCGCGGCTGAGCTTCACGCTGAGCCGCGAGGCGGACGTACGGATCGACATGGTCGACTCCCTCGGGCGGCGCGTCGCGACGCTGGTCCAGGGGCGCTACCCTGCGGGCGAGCACCAGGTGGACTGGGCCGGCGGCACGTCGCGCCGCACGGCTTCGGGGATCTACTACGTGCGGCTCACGACGGAGGGGCGCGTGTTGACGCGGAGGGTGGCGCTGGTTCGATAGAGCCGCATGGGGAGCGAGCAGCGCTTTGGAAACGGGACCCGTCGATTTCGAGTAATGGTTTGCAGGAGGATTCCCGAAAGAGTAGAAGAGAGCGGGGCCCGGCTCATGGGGGGTGAGCACCGGGCATGCGAGGAGCAACCTTGCGCGGACGGTGTTCTACCTCGAAATGTCGCCACTGAGATCAGCCCTCACCGGCCTGCTGGCCGCCCTGGGCCAGGAGCCCACGGCCCGATTCGCGACGGTCCGGCACGATCCGGACCTCTACGCGGAGCCGCCGGGCGGTGCCGTCACCTTCTGGGGCCACGCCTGCGTCTACATCGACGTCCGCGGGCGCGGGATCGTCACCGATCCCGTGTTCGGGCGCCGCTACTCGCCGCTCAACGGCCGGCGGATCCCCTCCCCGCCGCCGAGCGCCTACGAAGAGACCCGCGTGATCCTGATCTCGCACGCCCACTACGATCATCTGCAGCCCCGCACGCTGGCCCGCTTCCCCAGGCGCGCGACCATCCTCTGCCCGCCGCCTTCGGAGCGGTACGTGCGAAACCTGGGGCCGCGCGTGCGCGTGATGCGGGTCGGCGAGGAGTACACGATCCGGGGTGCCTCGATCGTGGCGGTCCCTGCCGATCATCCGGGCGGCCGCTATTCGCACACCGCCGAGGCGGACGGGCGCGCCCTGGGGTACGTCATCCGGACCGAGATCGGCACGCTCTACTACAGCGGGGACACCGATTACTTCCCCGGCATCGAGACGATCGGCCGGAGCTACAAGCCCGATCTCGCGCTCCTCAACGTAAACGCCCATCTTCGCCCCGCCGACGCGCTGCGCGCGGCCGAAGCCCTGGGATCGCCCCCCGTCGTCCCGCTCCACCTGGGCGCGTACGGAGGAAGGGCGGCGCGGCGCGGCCATCGCTGGCATCGGGAGTTCCTCGAGATGGCGGGCCCGCTGGCGCTGCCGCTCGCGGTCGGACAGAGCGTCATCCTGAACGGATCGGTCTCCGGTCCGGTGGTCGCGAGCCGCCCCGCGCTGAGGCTGGTCCGGGACTTCACGGCGTAACCAGCGAAACGAAGCGGGGAGCCCGATGGGGCTCCCCGCAGGCATGACTCCCTCTCGACGAGACGACTACTTCGTGACTTTGGCCCCTACCCCCATGGCGGCGCTCGACGCGACACCCGCGCGGGTCTGACCCGCGGCGGCATGCGTGCTCCCTGTGGAGGCCACGCGCGTGTTCGCTCCGATCTTCGCCGGCTTGCCGTCCGCCTTCATGGTCCCCCTCGCGACCAAGGTCTCGGTCTTGACGGCGGCCGCCACGCTTCCAACCCGAAGCCCCATGCCGTACGCGACCTGTCCCCAGCCCATCCCGTCCGCGTGGAGCGCGTACAGCTGGTCGATCGTCGTTCCGCTCGGCGCGTTCGCGAGGAGCGTGTGCGCGATCATCACTTCACCCCATCCCACGTTGTACTGGGTCCGCTCGGCGAGCAGCGCTTCGGAGGTCACCCCGAATTCCGCCGCGAAACGGTCCGCTACCGTGGCGTCGCCGTTCGCGACGGCTTCGACGTCCACGTCCTTGATGTTGCCCTCCAGCTTCTTCTGAATCTCCTCGCGATCGGTCGCCGGCATCTTCGCGGCCCGGTCGCGGATCGCCTTGAGCCGCGCCTCGTTCTTGGCGGCGTCGGGCGCCGGCGCGGTCGCCGTCGTGGTCGCCTCCCCGCTCGTCGTGGTCTGGGTTGCGGGAACAGGCTCCGGTACGGACGTCGCGCCTAACGGGACCACCCCTCCCTGTTTCGCGTCGTTCCCTTCCGCCGCGGCCGCCGCCGTGAAGGCCAGCACCAGTGCCGCGGTGAGCGACGGAACGATGATTCGCCTCATCCATTCCTCCCTTCGTGTGCGCCTTGCGGCGCCGTCTCTTCCGGGCGCTCCGCCTCGCGGATCACGGAATCAGGAATCGAACGCCCAGAAGTCCAACCGTCTCGACACTGGTATCGGTCACGGTGCGCTCGCCCGCCGAACCCGCGCCCAGCCCGCCCGCGAGTGACAGCCGGTGCAGCGGCCCGCCTCCCGACGTGGAGGTCGTGGAGGTGGCCACGCCTCTGCCGACGTCGAGCTCGCCAAGGATCTGCACGTGGGAGAAGGCGCCCCAGACGAACGATCCGCTCGCCTGGGACGCGTTGGCGTCGCCCTCGCGCTTGCCGGCCATGCCGCCGGCCCGGAGCGCGAGGCCCGGAACGACCGACGTGCCGACCTCGACGCCGATCGCGTTCAATCTCGCCGACACGTTGTCTTCCTGGTGGAGTCCGTAGACGCCCGCCGTGACGAGGCCGAGCGACCACTCGGGGCCGGCGCGCAGCTTCCACGCCCGGTAGCCGCCGTCGCCGAAGGAGCGGGCGCCGATCGCGCGGATCCGCGCGAGCCCCGGCACCCCGACGCCGGCGTTCGCGAAGAGCGCGTTCCCGTAGCCGGTCACGGAATCGTCGTAGCGGATGAGGGCCAGGGTGGCGTCAGCCAGCGGCACGGACACCGTGCCGAAGAGAAGGCCCGCGGTGTAGGTCTGGTGGCCCGGTCCCGCCTGCCGGTCCACGCCGGCGCCAGCGCTCAAGGGCGAGGCACAGGCGGAGCCCAAGCGTCCGCCCGTGAGGAGCACGGCGCAAAGCAGGAGCAGCGTGGAGCCGGTTGGCGGAGCAGGTCGTCGCATCGTGGGCTCGCTGGGAACGCGCTCGCCGCTGTCCCCGGGCCCGACACCCGGGACGTGCCATGGCGAGGCGGCACCTTGCCTTTATCGGCGGAATCGGGGGCGTTCTTGAGCGAAAAGTGCGGTGGGACCTACGGCTCGACGGTGTAGAGGATGTCGACCCGGTTCTGGCGGGCGGTCTCGGCTTCGATCGTGAAGATGCGGTTCAGGATGTAGCGCAGGCGGAGCGAGGAGGTGGACTGGAACACGTCCATGCCGGCACTGACGTAGAGCTTGGGCGAGAGATGGGTGCCCAGGGATAGCGACGTGCTCTGGAGCGAGGTGCCGACGTCGAGGCGCGCCTGCTCGATCCCCAGCTCCGAGGCGACTCCCTGCGCGAGCAGGTTGGTCCCCGGCACCCCCATGGTCGAGGCGAGGGTGCTCGCCATCTGCCCCTCCGAGAGGTTGGCCGACTCGATCGGCTTTCCGAACATGATGTAGGAGAGCGCCTCGCTCTGCCCCATCGCCGGCTCGGAGAAGACCTGCACGTCGGGCTTCGAGACCGTGCCGCTCACGATGAATCCCGCGACGGTTCCGTCGGCGGCGGTGCGCGTGGCGCGCGCCCGCACGGCGGGGTCGGTGATCGGCCCCCCGGCGAAGATGAGCGTCCCGGTCTCGACGGCGAGGTCCTGGCCGTAGATGTGGTAGGTGCCGTCCTTGATGTCCAGGCGGCCGTTCCCCAGCGTCGGCAATCCGGGCGTGTCGATCGCGACGACGCTGCCGGTCGGCCGCACGTCGAGGCCGAATCCGGTCACGCGCACTTTGTCGCCCATGACCAGCCGGACGCGCGTGTGCACCTCGGTGGGCATCTCCGAGAGCGTGTCGGCGCCCGTGAAGACCACGTCGGGCGACGTCTTGACCAGGCGGCGCTCGTCGGCCCGGCCGATCGTGATGGTTCCCTCGGGCACGTCGACCTCGCCCGTGATGTCGAGGCGGTTTCCGTTCAGGGCGAACTTGAGGTCGGGCGAGGCCACGACCTGCATGTCGCGCGTGTTCATCGCCTGCACGCGATTCCCCTTCACCGTGACCGTCGCCACGGGACGCGCGCCGCGCGCCACCGCGGCGGTGCCGTCGATGGCCAGCGTGCCCGAGCCCGACCGCACGGAGCCGTGCAGCTCGATGGCGCCGCCGAGGCTGCCCCGTCCCTCGACGTTCATGTCGCGGAGCTGGAGCCCGTAGCGGGGAATGTTCGCGCTGCCGTTTCGAAGCGTGAGCGGACCGTACAGGAAGGGGCGCTGCACCGTGCCCGCGATCGCGAGGTCGGCGTCGAGCGCTCCCGAGGTGGCGTCGACCTCCGGAGTCAGCCCCTGCGCCAGGGACAGGTCGCGAAGATGCAGGGCGAGGCGGCCGTCGATGGGGCGCGACGTGCCTTCCGCGAAGGAGCCGTACGCCGGCCAGCCCAGGTTCCCCCGGACCGTCCCGACGTTGACGAGATCGGCGGCGAGCGTGGTCTGCACGCGCCGGCCGTCCGCGACGGCCGTGAGGCGCGCGTTCTGGAACCGGGTCGGGACCCAGAGGCCCTCCGCGGTCTCGTGGAGGATCTCGCCGGGACCCGGAACGACGTCCACGTCCGCGAAGAGCTGCCCCTCGGCGGTCCCGTGCGCGCTGACATGGCCGGCCATCGTGCCGCTCAGGCGTAGCCGCGGCGGCAGCCCGGGCTGGAGCAGCGTGAGGTTCACCTGTTCCAGCCGCGCGTCGGCGTGCCAGGGGCCGCGGCGGGCCCAGTCCGCGGTGGCGACGATGCGCGACGTCCCCGACTGCCAGTTGAATTCGGTGACCGCGACCCGCCCGTTCACGGCGGTGAGGCGCGCCGGCGCGGCCAGCGACCAGTTTCCCGAGCGGGGGTTCACCAGGTCCAGCCGCGCGATCGTGCCGCGCCAGCCTCCCGCCGCGAAGCCGCCCGCGAGCACGGCGACGGTGCTGTCGGCCCTCCCGGCCACCGAAGCGCGCCACTCGTGCCGCTCGCGCGTGCCGCGCGCGGTGACGATCATGCGGTCGGCGGCGTGGATCCCCGCGCTCACGCGGCTCGCCGAGAGGTCCAGGCGGACGATGCCACCCGGGCGAAGGTCCACGTCGCCGTCGGCGCGCAGCGCGCCGGCGTGCTCGTTGGCGAAGAAGAGGGAGTCGCCGGTGACGGTCCCCGCGATGTGCGGGTGCGCCCTCGTGCCGCGGATCGTCCCCTGCGCCTCGAGCGATCCGCTCGCCTGCGCCAGGACGGCGCCGAGCTTGGGCGCGCTCACCCTCCAGGCGAGGTCGAAGGAACGGCCGAAGGCGCCGCTCGCCTGGACCGAGTCCGGCCCCCAGGTGGCCGTCGCGCGATCGAGGCGATACTGGCCGCGGTTGGCGACGAGGGTGCCGGCCGCGGTGACCGGCTGGTTGCGAACGGTGCCGTCGAGGCGGCTCACGAGAATCCGGCCGCTCGGTCCCGAGGGCCCGTTCACCCCCTCGCTACGCCCGGCGAAGTCCAGGCGGCCGGGATACGCCCGCCAGACCGTGCCGGGATCGATGCCGCGTCCGTCGAACGACAGCCGCCAGCTCACGCCCGGCTGCCAGGCCACCGAGCCGGACCCGGTGATCCTTCCGCCGAAGATGTTCGCGATCACGGTGTGCACCGCGAGCCGTCCGTTCCCGCCGCGCCCGTCCAGCGTCCAGTGTCCGGGCGGGACGTTTCGCCCCGCGAGGAGCGCCTCGGAATGGATGTCGAAATCGGCCATCGTGCCCCGCACGCGGGCCGAGCCGCGCTCGCTCTCCACCCACCGCTTCCCGCGCAGCGGCCAGCCCATCGCCGCCCACTCGGCGCGGAGATCGAACCGCGGGTTGGCGGAATCGCCGGACAACGTCCCCCGCGCCGTCACGCGTCCGGGAGCGCCCGGCTGGGTCACGGCAAGGTCGTCGATCTGCCAGTCGCCGCGCTCGAGGCGGCGCACGCGGAAGTCCGCGGCGGTGGGACCGAGCGCTTCCGTCGTCCCCCGGATGCGCCCCTGCGCGGTGGCGGCGCGCGCGTCGCCGTCGAGGGCGACGTGCCCCTCGAAGATTCCCTGCGGCCATGCGGGCCCGAAATCCCGTGGGGTAAGACGAGAGAACTCCACGTCACCCCTAAAACGGGCCTGCCGGCGCAGCGGGCGGATCAGCGTGACGTCCACCTGCGCATCGAAGGGACCCTTCAGGCTCTGGCGGACGCGCAGGGCCTCCAGCGTTCCGGAGAGGGTGCCGTCGCCCTGAATGGGAGCGCTGCCGGCGGGCCGGTAGGTCCACTTCCCGCGGAGCGCCAGCGGGTAGGCGCCGCGCGGGAGCGCCGATCCGGAGAAATCGAGGTCGATCGTTCGGGAGCGGACCATGAGCGCGTTCACGCGAACGCTGTCCCGGCGCATGCTTCGCGCGTCCAGCCGCACTTGGTCGATCACGAGGCCCGAATCGCTCCCGGGCCGCGCGAGGGTCAGCCCGTTCACGACGCCGTTCCGCACGATGACGGTCACGGGCAGGTTGAGATCCGGCAGCCCGCGCAGCGAATCCTGCGCCTCGGGCGTGTCCCCCGGACCTCCCACGACGATCCGCGCGTTCTTGGCGTAGAGATTGTGGATGTCCAGCCGGCGCCCCCACAGCTCGCGCAGGCGCCAGTCGATGAAGACGCTGTCCGCGGTGATGGCCAGCCGGTCGTTGCGGTAGGTGAAGTGGCGGACGATCAGGGGACCGCGCAGCGGGCCGGTCATGTCGCGGACGTCGAGGCGCCCCGGGAAGAAGCTCCCCAGCCGCTCGAACCCCCACTTGGCACCCGGCTGCGTGAAGAAGAGCCACCAGCTCCCCGCGAGGACGACCGCGACGAGCGAGACCGCGGACAGCCCCGCGACGAGGTATCGACGCCGGCGCGGGGTCACAGCTCCGCTCCCATTGCCAGGTGCACCTGGATCGGCGTGCCCCGCCGGTCCAGGCCCCACGCGACGTCGGCGCGAACGAGCCCGGCGGGCGAGATCCAGCGGAGCCCGAATCCCGCGCCGCGCTTCACCGGAAGACGCCAGGAGTTCATGGCGTTGCCCGCGTCGAAGAAGACCGCGCCGCCCCACCGTGGAAGGAAGAACTGATTCAGCTCGACCGTTCCGGTCAGGAGGTAGCGGCCGCCGATCACGTGGCGCAGCTCGTCGCGCGGGCCGAGGCTGTTATAGCTGTAGCCGCGCACGCTGTTCGTGCCGCCCGCGAAGAAGCGAAGCGAAGGGGGCAGGCTGCGGAAGTCGGCCGTGTGGGTGGCGCCGGCCTCGATGCGGGCGATGCCGCGCGTTCTGGGGCCGAAGGCGTGGATCAGCTTGGCGTCGCCGCGCACCTGTTGGAACGAGACGTCCGAGACCACGCGGCGGTCGCCAAGGCGAGCGTTCAGGAAGAGCCGGTCGCCGTTCTTGGTGAAGAGCGCGTCGTCGGCGCGAACGCGCGTCCAGGTACCCTCGGGGACCAGCGTCTTCACGATGCCGCTGTCCACGCCGACCTGGAAATTCTCGCGCCGGTAGTTGAGCGCGGGGATCACGCGCCACTTCCCGAGCAGGCGGCTCTCGCTGATCCCGCTGCGGAAGACCTTGCTGTGGAACGTGGCGGTGGCCAGCTCCTGGTAGCCCGTGGAGAGGGTGAGCAGGTCGGTTCGGGCGTGGGGCCAGGGGATGAAGTATTCCCCGATGGCGTGCCGGTCGCGCGATCCGTACTGGAGATTGATCTGCGCGCGGTGTCCGGCGCGATTCAGCCGGCGCATCTCGGTCACGAGCCGAACGCGCGCCCCGTCGTCG
>DASSLZ010000012.1:0-2710 GCA_035689165.1 Candidatus Eiseniibacteriota bacterium
CGCCGCGGCCGCGCACCCAGAAGGCCGAGCGGATCTGCCCCTTCCCCGACTGCTGGAACGGGCCGAACACCGCGTCGGTGATCCGCTCTCCGCTCTCTTCCTCGAAAACCCGCGTGTTCTGCCCGTCCTCTCCAGGCCATAGCGCGTAGCGCGAATCGGTCGAGACGATGGTTCCGTTGTGGCCGGTGCGAGCGGTCTTCCCCGTGCGCGCATCGAGCACCAGGACGCTGTCCCGGAACTGGAGCAGAAGCGAGTCGTTTCCGGCCCACGCCGCGCGCGAGGGCCAGCGCGCGAAGGAGCTCACCGAGCCGTCGCGACGGTCCCACACGGAAACCCCCGGCCGGTATCGGACCGCGGCCCTCAAGCGACCGGCAGCGCTCGCGGCACGGCCGGCGGCGCTCGCGGCCCTCGCTCCGCGGCCGCGCGGCAGGGCCTCGCGCGGGAAAAGGACCACGAGACGGGTGCCATCGGGGCTCCATGCGTAGCTCCGGCCGCGCGGGAAGTCGGCGATCAGGGCACCGGCCGTGTCCATGACCGCCACGCCGGGAACGAGCGTGTTCGAGGGGTAGGCGGCGTAGCGGCCGACGAAAGCGACCATCGGCTCCCGCGGCGCCGCTTTGGCGTCATCGGCCTGGTAGCGCTCGAGGTCGCCCAGGATGCGCCCCATCGACGAGTCGACTCCCTCGAACCAGTAGATCGCGTGCGGCGTCAGCGCGAGTCCCGCGGTGGCCGGCTCGAGGTAGTCGCCCCAGATGGCGGCGGGGACGTAGGCGATCGTCTCGCGCGCGGTGCGCGGGGAGGCGGCGGCGGGCCCTGCCCCAAGGAGGAGCGCGAAAGCGAAGCGAGCGAACCGTTCGAAGGTGCGGCGCATGGGTGTCTCGGTCCTGGTGGCCCGGCGGAGCGTTTTCGGCGGAGCTTCCGTGCTGCCTGCGGAAATTATAGCAGGAAACGAAAGAGGGGCGCCGCTTGCGCGACGCCCCCCTGATTCACGGCCGCCGGCGTCTTGCGTCGCCGGCGCGCCGCTACCTGCCCCGCTCGCTTACCGCCCGATCGCCTTCTTGATGCTCGACCGGAACTTCTCCAGACCCTGCGCGACCTCTTCCTTCGAGATCACGAGCGGCGGACGGAACCGGATCGAGGTCGGGCCGCAGCCCAGGACCACCACGCCCTCGGCGTAGGCGTTCGCGATCACCGCGTCGCGAAGGCCGCCGTCCCGGAGGTCGAACGCGCACATGAGGCCCTTGCCGCGGGCGTTCATCACGTGCTCGGGGAACTCCTTGGCGAAGCCCTCGAGGCCGGCGAGAAGCTCGGCGCCGCGCGCGGCCGCGTTATCCAGGAGCCGGTCCTCGGCCATGATCTCGAGGTAGCGCTGGCTGCGCACCATGTCCACCAGCGTGCCGCCCCAGGTCGAGTTGATGCGGCTGGAGACGTGGAAGACGTTGTCCTTCACCTCGTCGATCCGCTTGTTCGCGATGAAGCCGCAGATCTGGGCCTTCTTGCCGAAGCAGACCATGTCCGGCGCCACGCCGTAGTGCTCGTACGCCCAGAACTTGCCGGTGAGCCCGAAGCCCGCCTGCACTTCGTCGAAGATGAGCATGGCGCCCTTCTCGTCGGCGAAGCGGCGCAGCTCCTTGAAGAACTCGGCGCGGAAGTGGTTGTCGCCGCCCTCGCCCTGGATCGGCTCGATGATGATCGCGGCGATGTCGTCGCCGTAGCGCTCGAACGCACGGTCCATCTGGGCGACCGCGAGCGCCTCGCGCGCCTTCACGTCCTTCAACCGGTCCTCGGTGAGCGGGAACTCGGCCTTGGGGTTGGACACGCGCGGCCACTCGAACTTCGGGAAGTAGGCGGTCTTCCGCGGATCGGTGGTGTTGGTCAGCGACAGGGTGTAGCCGGAGCGGCCGTGGAAGGCCTGCTCGAAATGGAGCACCTTGGCGCCCCGCTCCTCGCGCCAGCCGCGCGCGAAGTTCTGGCGCACCTTCCAGTCGAAGGCCGCCTTGAGCGCGTTCTCGATGCCCAGCGTGCCGCCGGCCACGAAGAAGGAGTGCACGAAGGCGTCCTTCATGGCGTGGCGCGCGAACGTCTCCACGAACTCCGCCATCTCCGTGGTGTAGACGTCGCTGTTGGTGACGTTGTGGAGGGCGGCCTTCACCAGCCGCGCCTGGAACTCCGGATTCTTGATGCCGGGGTGGTTCATCCCGACCGGGTTCGAGGCGAAGAACGAGAAGAAGTCCATCAGGGTCTTGTTGCCGCGCGAATCGTGCAGCCAGACCCCCTGGCTCTTGTCGAGGTCGAGGACGAAATCGAAGCCGTCGGCCAGCATGTGCTTGGCCAGCGTGGCATGGACCTGATCCGGCGTGACGCGGACCGAGGTGCCGGTGGCGGTCGGGGTCATGGCGTGCTCCTTTCGGGTGTTCGGACGGAGAATCGTTTCGCTTCGCACAATCGATCGGCCGCGGGCCGCATCAATCCACTTTGATCCGGTGCTGCTCCTTCCACGTGGACAGCACCATCACGGTCCGGGTCTGGCGCACGCCGCGGATCGTGTTCAGCTTCTCGATCAACAGGCGGCGGAACGCCGCCATGTCGGTCACCTTCACCTTGAGGAGCAGCGAGAACTCCCCGGTGATATGGTGGCATTCCAGGACTTCGTCCAGTTCCGCGACCGCCTCGATGAACGGGGTCTCGAACTTGGGGTGCTCGACGAAGA
>DASSLZ010000013.1:0-4625 GCA_035689165.1 Candidatus Eiseniibacteriota bacterium
CCTCGCTCCTCGTGCTCACCGACGGCGAGCGCTGGATGCTCTTTCCGGCCGCGAAGGACCACAAGCGCCTGGAGGACGGCGATCGCGGCCCCAATACCGGCGGCATGGGCGCCTGCGCGCCCGCGCGCGTCCCGCCGGCCGAGGAGGCGATCGCGATCGGCCGCCGCATCGTCGATCCCGTGCTCCGCGCGCTGCGCGAGGAGGGAACGCCGTACCGCGGCATTCTGTACGTCGGATTGATGCTCACGAGAGAGGGCCCTTCCGTGCTCGAATTCAACGCGCGCTTCGGCGATCCCGAAGCACAGGTCGTCCTTCCGCTGCTTGCCGAAGATCCCTTTCCGCTCTTCCGCGCCGCCGCGCGCGGCGCGCTCCCCGCCGAGCGGCACGCCGCGTTCGTCGCGCACGAGGGCGCGGCGGTCTGCGTCGTGCTCGCCTCGCGCGGCTATCCCGAGCGCTCGGAGTCGGGCGTCCCGATCGAGGGCCTCGAGGGCCCCTGGCCGCACGGCCTCTCGATCTTCCACGCGGGCATCGACCGGCGCGGCGACCGCTGGGTCACGGCCGGCGGGCGGGTTGTCGGAATCACCGCGCGCGCCGAGACGCTGGAGCGCGCGCGCGAAGCCGCCTACGGCGCCGTGGCGCGGATCGGATTCCCGGGGATGCGTTACCGGAAGGACATCGCGGCGAAGCCGCTCGAAGCGGGGGCGGCGTCGTGAGCGCGCCCAAGGTGATGATCCTGATCGGAAGCGAGTCGGACCGCGCCACGCTGGAAGAGGCGGTCAAGGTGCTCGACCGGCTCGGCATCCCCAACGAGCTGGAGCAGGCTTCGGCGCATCGCAGCCCCGACCGCGTGCGCGAGCTGGTGCGCGGGGGCCCATCCCGCGGCGTGCACGTCTTCATCGCGGCGGCGGGGATGGCGAACCACCTCGCCGGCGCGGTCGCGGCGCACACCACGCGCCCCGTGATCGGCGTGCCGCTGGGCGGCTCGCCCCTGGGGGGCGCGGACGCGCTCCTCTCCACCGTCCAGATGCCGGCGGGAGTTCCGGTCGCGACCGTGGCGATCGGCTCGGCCGGTGCGAAGAACGCGGCGGTTCTCGCGGCGCAGATCCTGGCGCTGGCCGATCCCGCGCTCCAGATCAAGCTGGACGACCTGAAAGAGCGGCTCGCCCGGGGCGAGAAGCTGTAGCCCAGGGCCCGGCGCGGTGGCCGAGCGGATCGTCCTGGGCGGACGGAGCGACGCGACGCGGGACGAAGCGGTCCGGCGCGCCGGAGCGGTGCTCCGCGAGGGAGGCGTGGCGATCCTGCCCGCCGAGGGTCTCTACGGCTATCACGCGCTCGCCGCCAGCGCGCCCGGCATCGCGCGGCTCGAATCGCTGAAGCCGCGCGGCCCGGGGAAGGGCTGGATCGGGCTCGTTGCGCGCCCCGGCGACGCCTATCGCTGGATCGCGGCACTTCCCGCGCCCGCTGCCGCGCTGATCCACGCGCACTGGCCCGGCGCCCTCACCCTCGTGCTGGATGCCGGCCCTTCCGTTCCACCATCGCTCCTGGGCCCCGGCGAAACGGTCGCCCTCCGCTGCCCAGGAAGCTCCTTCCTGCGGGAGGTGATCCTGGCGGCCGGGGGGCTGGTCGTGTCCACTTCGGCGAACGCTCCGGGAGCGCCGCCGGCGGTCTCCGCGCCCCCTCCCGACGCCGTGCCGGACGGGGTTTCGCTGGTGGTCGATTCGGGCCCTCTTTCGGGCGCTCCGTCCACCGTGGTACGCGCGGAGGGAGAGCGGGTTACGGTGCTCCGCGAAGGGGCGGTGATCCTGCCGGAAGCGCCCCTTGACGCCCCCCCGGGGGGCCCCTAGACTGGGCTTCGCGACGCTGTTTCTCCAACATTGCGAGGCTCATGTTCCAGGTCCTCATCGTCTGCACCGGGAACACCTGCCGTAGCCCGATGGGCGAAGCGATTCTTCGCTCCATCCTTCCGGCCGACATCGCCGAACGCGTGACCGTATCGTCGGCGGGGTCGAGCGCGGGGGAGGGAGCACCGGCCGCCGCCTACGCCATCCAGACCGCCTCTTCACGTGGCCTCGATCTCACGAAGCACCGCTCCCGCCCGCTCACGGCGGCGCTCATCCGCGAAGCCGATCTGGTTCTCGGGATGGAGCCGGCCCACGTCTCCGCCGCGAAGAGCCTGGCGCCCGATTCTGCGGATCGGGTCCACCTGGTTTCCGAGCACGGGGCCGAGGGGGGAGCGTCAGACGGCGTCAGGGATCCAATTTATGGGGGTCCAGACGATTACGTCGATACATTCAACCGGATTCGAAGTCACATGCTTCGCTGGCTCCCGGTCATCCGGGAGGCTGTCGAGCGACGGGAAGGCGTTCGATAGGCGGCGTCCGTCCGGACGCCGTGGCCGTTTAAAGGAGGAGCGATGTCTCGCGAGCCGCAAGGCTTCATCTGGATGAACGGAAAGTTCGTCGCGTACGAGGACGCGAAGATCCACGTCCTCTCGCACGTCGTGCACTACGGTTCGAGCACGTTCGAAGGGATCCGCGCCTACGACACGCCGAAGGGGACGGCGGTCTTCCGGCTGGACCGGCACATGCAGCGCCTGCTCGACTCCTGCAAGATCTCGCGGATCGACTGCCCGTACTCCGTCGGCGAGCTGATGGACGCCGCCAAGGAGACCGTCAAGAAGAACGGCGGCGGCGCCTGCTACATCCGTCCCGTGGTCTATCGCGGCCACAAGACGCTCGGCGTGAACCCGACCGGCGTTCCGGTGGATGTGGCGATCGCGACGTTGAACTGGGGGAAGTACCTCGGCGCCGAGGCGCTCGAGGCCGGCATCGCGGTGAAGGTCTCGTCGTGGCGGCGCGCCGCGCCCGACACGTTCCCGTTCATGGCCAAGACGGGCGCGAACTACATGAACGGCCAGCTCATCAAGCTCGAGGCGGTCACGGACGGCTACGAAGAGGGGATCGCCCTCGATTCCTTCGGCTTCGTCGCCGAGGGGAGCGGGGAGAACATCTTCCTCGTCAAGAACGGCGTCCTGAGCACGCCCACCATCGCGAGCGCCATCCTGCCGGGCATCACGCGCGACAGTATCTTGGAGATCGCCAAGGACCTCGGGATCGAAACGCGCGAGGAGCAGATCCCGCGCGAGTCGCTCTACATCGCCGACGAGGTCTTCTTCACCGGGACCGCCGCCGAGATCACGCCGATCACGTCGATCGACCGGCTCCCGGTCGGAAACGGCCGCGTGGGATCGATGACGCGCCGGCTTCAAGAATCCTTCTTCGACATCATCGAGGGGCGCGAGCGCGACCGGCACGGCTGGCTCTTCCCCGTGGAAGCGCGCGCCAAGGTGCAGCGCGCCGCGAAGAAGGCGCGCTAGCGCTCCGCGCCGGCCCCGCGATCGGTCATGAATCCGCGCACCCCTGACGCTCCCGTTTCGGACGCGCCCGCCGCCCTTCCGGCGGCGGCGCGCCCGCTCGCCGCGGTCGATCCCGAGATCGACGCCGCGATCGTAGCCGAGGTCCGGCGCCAGCAGAGCACCGTCGAGCTGATCGCTTCCGAGAACTTCGTGAGCGAGGCGGTGCTCGAGGCGATGGGATCGCCCCTCACGAACAAGTACGCCGAGGGCTACCCCGGCAAGCGCTACTACGGCGGCTGCGAATTCGTGGACGTGGCCGAGACGCTCGCCATCGAGCGGGCCAAGGCACTCTTCGGCGCCGAGCACGTGAACGTGCAGCCGCACGCGGGGGCGCAGGCCAATTTCGCCACCTACATGGCGCTGATGGCGCCGGGCTCCACGCTGCTGGGCATGGCGCTCGCGCACGGCGGCCATCTCACCCACGGGCACAAGGTCAGCTACTCCGGCATCGTCTTCAAGGCCGCGCAGTACGGCCTGTCGCCCGAGACCGGTCTCCTCGACTACGACCAGGCGGCGCGGCTCGCCCGCGAGCACCGTCCGGCGGTGCTGGTCGCGGGGGCGAGCGCCTATCCGCGCTTCTTCGACTTCGCGCGGCTCCGGGCCATCGCCGACGAGGTCGGCGCGCGCTTCGTCTTCGACATGGCGCACGTCGCGGGGCTGGTCGCGGCGGGCGTGCATCCCAGTCCCGTCCCGTTCGCCGACGCGGTCACCACGACGACGCACAAGACGCTGCGGGGACCCCGCAGCGGGATGATCCTCTGCCGCTCGGAGTTCGCCAAGGCGATCGACAAGTCGGTCTTCCCAGGGATGCAGGGGGGACCGCTCATGCACGTGATCGCGGCCAAGGCGGTCTGCCTCAAGGAGGCGGCCGCGCCGGAATTCCGCACGTACGCCGAGCGCGTGGTGGAGAACGCGAAGACGCTGGCGGCCGAGCTCACGGCCCGCGGCTTCCAGCTGGTGACGGGGGGAACCGACAACCACCTGCTCCTCGTCGATCTGAAACAGGCGGGCTTCTCCGGCGCCGACGCCGAGACCGCGCTCCATGCGGCCGGCATCACCGTGAACAAGAACGCCGTCCCGAACGATCCACGTCCGCCGGCCGTCACGAGCGGCATCCGGATCGGCACCCCCGCCGTCACCACGCGCGGGTTCGGCACGGCCGAGATGCGCCGCCTCGCCGCCTGGATCGACGAGGCCATCCAGAAGCGCG
>DASSLZ010000014.1:0-15439 GCA_035689165.1 Candidatus Eiseniibacteriota bacterium
GAGACCCAGTCGTTCCGCGCGGCCGCCTTCGACGCCTTCGGACATCCGGTCGCGCGATCGTTCGCCTGGTCCACGCAAGGAGGGATCGGCACGGTGGACGCCGCGGGCCTCTTCACGGCGAGCGCCGTCGGCTCGGGGCTGGTGATCGCCACCGCGGGGGCGCTCTCGGCCACGGCCCCGGTCACGGTACGGCCGACCCGCGGCATCCGGATCGCCGGACTGACCGCCCCCTCGGCCCTCTACCAGGGACAGGACTCGGTCCTTGTGCGGCTCACGCTGACGAATCTCGGCGCCGACTCGATCCGGCTCGACCCGCCGGCGCTCCGGTTCACGCGGCTGATCCCCGGGGATGCCGACGGCGACTTCGACGTGAGCCTAGCCGCGGGAAGCCCCCCCGGCATCGGACCTCGGGGAACGGTCGTCGTGACCGCGCTGGCCCGCGTGCTCACGGCCGCGTCCACAGGGACGGTCTCGATCGACGCCTCGGCCAGCGCGATCGAGGTCGTGTCCGACATCGCGGTGCAGGATCCCGCCGCCGACGCGCCGGTCGTGGCGTTGATCACGTCGGGGGGAATCTCGGTGACGGCGGCGCAGGTTCCGTCGAGCGTGCTGCCGGGCGCGCGCAACGTCGTGCTCGCGAATCTCACCGTGACGAACCACTACCCCGACACCCGGACGGTGCGCTCCCTGCGCCTCACCAACCGCTCCTCCGGACTCGGTGACCAGGATCAGCTGGACGACGAGCTCGGCGAGACGGCGCTCTACAAGGACGACGGCGACGGCGCCCTGGAGAGCGGCGCCGACACGCTCCTGGTCGCGACCTCGGCCCTGAGCGGGTCGGTCACGTTCGCTCCCCTCTCGATGGCGCTCGCGCCCGGAAGCACGGCCCGCCTCCTCGTGACGAGCTCCATCCCGCTCGATGCGCGCGACGGCGATTCGCTCGACGTCTCGCTGGACGACTCGACCGCCGTGACCTTCGTGCGCGTTCCCTTCTTCCGCACGGGCTGGCCGCTCCGGCCCCCCGGCGTCTTCACCGTGGACGGCATGGCCGCCGACCAGATCCGCCTGATGCCGGGCGCCGGCGGGAACCTGCTCGCCGGCTCGTCGAACAATCCGACGCTGGAGTTCATCGTTCCGCCGAACGGGTACCGGCCCGATCTCCTCCAGAAGCTCGCGGTCGTGAACTTCGGCACGGCCGAGGCCGCGAACGACATCACGCGGCTGCGCGCGTGGGTCGACGACGGCGACAGCACCTTCGACGCCTCGCGCGACCGGCTGCTCGGCGACCTCGTCAACACCGGGGACCGCTGGCAGCGCACGGGACTCTCGGAGACGATCCCGCTCGGGGGGCTTTGCCTCTTCGTCACGGTGGATCTGTCCGACCTCGCGCGCCAGGGGCGCACCGTGCAGCTCGGCATCCCCTTCGGCCTCGACGCGGGGATCGGCGTCCAGAGCGGCAACAGCGGCCCGCGCGACCGCGCGGTACGGAGCCTCGCCGAGCGGGCGGTCAGCACGGTGGACCGGGTCACGCTCACGGCGGCCGACGTGGAATCGACGGTGGTCCATCCCGGCGACCGGCGCGTGCTCCTCCATCATTTCGTGATCACGAACAGCTACGCCGATCCGCGCACGCTGACGAGCGTCGCCTTCACCAACGCCACGCTCGGCCCCGGCGGAACGGCAGCGCGGGACGGGGAGATCGAGTCGGCCACGCTCCGCCTGGACGGCGACGGCGACGGACTCCTCGGCGATCCCGCGGTGGACCGGCCGCTCGGCACCTCCTTCTTCTCGGGCGGGCGCGCGGCGTTCACGGGGCTCTCGGCCTCGATTCCCGCGGGCGGGGCCGTGCACCTCTTCCTCGTCGCGGACGTCGCGCGAAACGGCGCCCGGGATGGGGATGTCCTGTCGGCCAAGGTGGCCGGCCCGCTCGACGTGGGCTTCAAGGAGCCGACCACGACCACCGCCGCCTGGCCGATCGACTCCCGCGCGCGCGCCACGGTGGACGGGCTGATGGCCGCGCAGATCACGAACATCGGGGCGGCGGGAGTCACCATCGGGCCGGGCGACGGGCCCGTCCTCGCGCTGAACGTCGTCGTGCCGTGGAACGGTTACCAGACCGACACGTTGCGGAACGTGGCGGTGGTGAATCTCGGATCGGCCACTCCCGCGACGGGGCTCCAAGAGCTGCGCCTCTGGCGGGACGGCGGCGACGGGATCTTCTCCGCCGGCGGCGGAGACGATGTGGATCTCGGCGTCATGCTCCCCGACTCCAGCGCGCAGGTCTGGAGGAGCCCCTTCCTGAGCGAAGCCGTGGAGGGCGCGGGGCGGCGGCTCTTCGTCTCGCTCGGCACGAGCGCCACCGCGCGCGACTCGGTCACGGTCCGGCTCGCGATCCCGTTCGGTGGAATCCAGATGGAGACGGGCGACGACGGACCGCTCGACGCGAGGGTCGAGAACGAGCAGGCGATCCTGATCAGCACCTCGCCGCTCCTCGCGACGCTGGAGACGGCGAGCGCCGCGAGCACCGTGGGCCAGCCGATCACCGTGCGCATGATCGTCCGCAACGTCGGGGCCGAGACGGTCACCGGGATCCTCCCCGGGCCGCTTCGCGCCGGCGGCACGGCCGGGACCGTTCTCGACGCGGCTCCCGGCTCGCCGGTGGATCTCGCTCCGGCCGCGGTGGACACCTTCCTCTGGACCTATCACTCGACCAGCGCGGGCGACGTGCAGTTCCAGGGCGGCGCCGAAGGCACGGGCGCGGAAACCGGCCTGGTCCGCCGGGCCGTCGAGACGCCCTCGAACGTGCACCGGGTCTATCTCGCGGCGGCCGAGCTGGCGCTCTTCCCCGTTCAGTCGATGCCCTTCCACGTGACGCGCGGCCAGACCGGCGTCGTCCCCTTCAGCCTGACGCTCACGAACGGCGGCGGATCGGGAGCCTCGGACATCCGCCTGCGCTCGCTCCGCCTCCACCTCCAGGACGAGACCGGCGCCGGCATCGTTCCCGCCGCTCTCTTGAGCCATGTCAGCGTGAACGAGGGAACGAACGTCTACCTGAGCCGGTCGTCGCTCGAGACGACGGGCTCGGAGCTGAACCTCACGCTCGCCTCGCCGCTGCGAATCACCGCCCAGGAGCCGGTGACGATCAGCATCCGTCTCGACATCGCCGACTCGACGACGGTTCCCGCGTTCCGGGTCCTGCTCGCCGACAGCACCGAGATCCTGGCGGAGGACGCGACGAGCGGCGCCCCCGTGACCGTGCGGCACGAGGGAGGGTCCTTCCCGGTCGCGTCCGGGCTGGCCCGGCTCGCGGCGGACGCGACGGAGCTGGACGTCGCCTCGCTGGGCGGACCCGCGTCGCGCGTCGCGATCGGCACCACGGGCGTGCCGCTCGCCGCCTTCCGTCTCGAGAATGTGGGCGTGGCGGGCATCACGTCGGACGTCCAGGTGAACCAGATCGGCGTGACCGTGGCGGACACCGCCGGCGTCCCGCTGGCCCAGGCGGCGTCGTACTTGAGCCGCATCGTCGTGCGCGCGGGATTCCAGACCTTCGCGACGCAGCCGGTGCCGGCGGGGACGGGGCCGGGCGTCACGCTGGTGCTGAGCCCGCCCCTCGCCGTCCCGGCGGGGACGCCCGTCGACCTGTTCCTCGACGGAGACGTGCCGGACAGCGCACGGGTCGGCGCGTTCCGCCTGATCCTCCAGCCGCCCTCGTCGTTCGAAGCCCAGGACGCGAACTCCCGCGACTCGGTGTCGGTCGGCTACACGGGAGCGCCCTGGGGCGTGGCCGTCCTCGTCGAGGCCCCCGCGAGGTCCGTGGCGGCCCGGGGAACGGCGCTCTTCCCCGTCTCGGCGGTCGCGGGCGAGCGCGACCTCGCGGCGATTCGGGTCGTGCTGCGCCATCCGGGGAGCCCGGGCACGGGGCGGATCCGCGCCGACAGTCTCCTCGTCCAGGTGAGGGACGAGACGCGCACGGCGCGCGTTCCCGATCTCTTCCTCGATCGTCTGCGCCTGTTCCGCGACGGCGTGGAGGTCTTGAACGTGACGAGCTTCCCCGTCGCGGCCGTGCCGGTGGCGGTGCCGCTGACCGGGCCGCTCCTGGAGCCGGGCGACAGCGCCGCCTTCACCCTGGTGGCCGACCTGAGTCCGTCGGCGCCGGCGTCCTTCCTGGAGGTCGCGATCGCGGGATCGGGAATCCTGGCATCGGACGCCAACTCGGGCCAGCCCGTGATCGCCGCGCCGGAACCGGGCGTGGACTTCCCCCTGGTCTCGGGGCTCACCCACATCGCTTCACCCGCGCGCGACCTCATGGCGCGGCTCGTGGACCGCATGCCGGCGGCGCTGGCCGTGGACGGGCGTGAGGTCGTGACCGGCGTCCTCACGCTTCGCAACGCGGCGTCGGCGGGCTCCGGATCGATCCGCGTCGACCGGCTGCGGGTGCGCGCGTGCGACCCGGGCTTTCGCGCGCTGGCCGTCGGCGCGGCGGCGCGGCGCGTGGCCGCCTACGTGAACGGCGCGCTGTGGGCGGCGAGCGATTCCCTCCGCGCGGACTCGACCGAGGCCACGCTGTCGGCCGCGGCCCCCCTCGACGTGGACGCGGGCCGGACCGTGTCGGTCGAGCTTCGGCTGGTGCCGCAGCCCGCGCCGTCGGCGGCCTCCTTTCGCGTCGGCATCGACGCGGCGGGCGTGGGCGTGGTGCAGCCGGGCAGCGCCCTTCTCACGGTGCAGGTCTCCCCGGAGGCCGGGACCGCCTTCCCCATGTGGACCGAGTCGGGATCGTTCACGCCCGCGAGCCTGTCCGCGAGCTGGGGCAACTTCCCGAACCCCTTCGCCGCCGGCCGCGAGGCGACCTCCTTCGTCTACTACCTGGCCTCTTCGGCCGATGTCACGCTCCGGATCTGGACTCCCTCCGGCGAGGGGGTCGCCACGCTGCTGGACCGGGCGCCGCGCGGCGCCGGTCTGCATCAGGCCGACGCCTGGAACGGGCGGAACGGCCGCGGCGACGTGGTTCGAAACGGGGTGTACGTGGCCGAGCTGATCGTGAAGTACGCCGACGGCTCGACCGAGCGGGCGCGGCGCAAAGTGGCGGTGGTGCGATGAGGGCACGCGCGATCGCGTTCCTTCTCGCCGTCGCGACCGTCGGGGCGGCTCCGCGACAGGCCCGCGCCGACGGTGGCGACGCCGGCACTCGGTCCCCCTTCGCGGCCCCGGCCGGAACCCGCGGCATCGCGCTGGGCGGCGCGTTCGTCGCCGTGCCCGGCGACGTCACGATCGGCGCGTGGAATCCGGGCGGCCTTGGATGGGTCGCCCGGGGCGAGGCCAGCGCCAGCACCGTTTCCTACGACCTCGGGTTCCGGGAGGACTTCGCCACGTTCGCCTTCCCGAGCTGGCGGCTGGGCACGGCGAGCGTCGCCTTCCGGCGCTTCGGCACGGACGGGATCGACGGTCGCGACGACCGGAACGTATCGACGGGCGAGGACTTCTCCAGCTCGGAGACGGAGGTGTCGGTCGCCTACGGCCGCACGTTCGGCACGCTCGTCGGAGTCGGCGGCGCGGTGAAGATGCAGCGCCAGTCGGTCGCCGGCCAGAGCGGCAGCGGGCTCGGCGCCGACCTGGGTGTCACGCTCTACCCGCTCCTCGCGCTGCGCGTGCCCGTTCGATGGGCGTCCCAGGTTACCTGGGGGGTCGGCATCCGGAACCTGGTCGAGCCCAGCATCCGTCTCGACGAGGAATCGGTGCGCGACCCGGGCACGCGCCGGATGGGGTTCGCCTATCGCACGGCCTTCGGCCTCGCCACGCTCGATGTCGAGACGGGAGGAGGCATCCGGCCGCGCCTCCACGCCGGCGCCGAGTATGCGCCGCGCCCCTACCTCTCCGTCCGCGCCGGGATGAACGGCGGCGCGCTTACGGCCGGCGCGGGCTTCCGGGCGCGGGGGGTCGCGCTCGACTACGCCTTCGAGGACCGGGGCTACGATCCGATCCACCGCGTCGGGCTCTCCTACGCGTTCGGTCCCACGACGGCCGAGCGCCGGGACGCCGCACTCCGGGCCGAGGATGAAAAGCTGCAGGCGCGCCTGGCCGAGACCTTCCAGCGCGTCCAGCGGGAGAAGGTCCGGGGGCTTCTGACGCGGGCCGAGGAAGCGCGCGCGGCGGGCTCCTACGCCGAGGCGCTCGAGGCACTGGCCACGATCGGCACGCTCGACCCGGACAACCCGGAAGCCGCCGACCTCGAGATCCGCTGTCTCCGGGAGCAGGGGGCCACGTTCGAGCAGGAGGGAAACCTGGCCGAGGCGGCGATGGCGTACGGGCGCATCCTCGAAAAGCGGCCGCAGGATCCCGACGCGCGCGTGGCGCAGGGGCGCTGCCGCGCCGAGAGCGACCGGCGCGCCGCACGCTCGGCCGAGATCCGGAAGTCCTTCGCCCAGGCGATGGACGCGTTCGCTTCGGACAACCTCGTGGCCGCGCGGGACGGCTTCGCGGCCATCCTGCGCGAGACGCCCAACGACGACGACGCCCGGGCGATGCTGCGCCGCACCCAGACGGCTCTCTCGCGGCGCGCCCAGGGAATCCTGCGCGACGCCCGCCGAAGCCTCGCCGACCGCCATCTCGACGCGGCCGCCACGCAGCTCCAGGAGGCGCGCGGTCTCGATCCCGGCGCCGACGGACTCGCCTCCCTCGCAGCGGCGCTGGAACGGGCTCGCTCCACCGCCTCCGCGCGCGCGCCGGAGCCGGCCCGGTCGGCCCCGCCGCCGGCGCCTTCGGCCCCCACGCTCCGCCCGGGCGAGCTTCGTGAGTTCTACCGCAGGGCGCTGTCCGCCCTGGCCGAAAAGCGCTCGGCCGACGCGCTGCGCTACTTCGAGCTCGTCTGGTCGGCGGATCCCAAGTATCAGCGCGTGGCCGAATACCTGGAGCGCGAGTACCTGATCCAGGGCCTCGACGCCTACGCGGCCGGACGCCTGGACGATGCGATCGCGCACTGGGAGCGCGCGCTCGCCGTCGACCCCAGCGACCCGCGCGCGCGCGGCTATCTCACGCGCGCCCAGCAGCAGCTGGAGCGCTCGCGCGAGATGGCGGGGGATGCGCCGTGATCGGGCGCGGCGAACGGATCATCGGCATCCGCTGGATCGTCACGTTCGTGGCGGTCGGCCTGACCACGGCGGTCGTGCTGAGCGTCGGAACGGTGGCCGAGCGGAACGCGCGGCGGGCATTGACGGCCGAACTGACCAGCCGCCTCCTCCTCGAGGCGCGGAACCTTGCCCTGACCAGCTCCGGGGTGCTCTTGAGCGATTTCCCGGAGCTGACCCTCCACCCGCTGATCAAGGAGAAACTCGCGCGGCAGCCCGAGCTCTCGTACGCCGTGGTGGTCGACCGGGCCGGGATCATCCAGGGGCACGCCGATCCGCACCGCCTCGGCACGCCGTTCGAAGAGCCGGTCGGCCTGCGCGCCCTGATGGACGGCCCGCCGCGATCGGCCGGGGAAACCCTTCGGCGAAACGACCGCGAGCTGGTCGCTTCGGTGCCGATCACCCATCCCTCGGGGAAACGGCTGGGGCACGTCGTCGTCGCCATGCGCACGAGCTACGTGGACGCGGTCCTCGAGCGGGCTCGCCGGCAGCAGTCGCTGATCCTGGCGATCTCGCTCCTCATCGGGATCGCCGTCTCGTTCCTGGTCCTCTCGCACGTCCTCCGGCCGGTCGCGACCCTTCGCGAGGGAATCCGGCGCATCGCGGGCGGCGATCTCGAGACGCCCGTCCGCGTGAGCGACGGGACCGAGCTGGGTCTGCTCGCCAACGCGATCAACGACATGGCGGCCGGCCTGAAGAAGGCGCAGATGGAGATGGTCGAGCGGGAGCGCCTCGTCCGGGAGATGGAGCTGGCCCGCGAGATCCAGGACTCCATCCTCCCCTCGGAGCGGATCGTGGAAGGCCCGTTCGTCATCGAGGGCTCCCAGCGCGCCGCGGCCGAAGTGGGGGGCGACTACTACGACTACTTCCTGCTTCCGGACGGAAGGATCGGATTCGCCGTCGCTGACGTCTCGGGCAAGGGCGTCGCGGGCTGCCTGATCATGACGATGCTCTATGCGCTCCTCCGGGCCGACCGCGCGACGGCCTCTTCCCCGGCGGCGCTCCTCGCTTCGCTCGACGAGCGCCTCGGCGAGACGCTCCGCCGCGGAAGCTTCGTCACGATGTTCTACGGCATCCTGGACGTTCGCACGGGCCGGCTCGTCTACGCCTCGGCCGGGCACAATCCCACGTTGATCTACCGGCACGCGAGCCGCTCCGTGGAGACCCTCCGCTCCCGCGGCATCCCGCTCGGAGCCATCCGGGGCGGCGCGATCCGAGGCACGCTCGAGGATCTGACGATCACGCTCGAGCCAGGCGACGCGGTCCTCCAGTTCACCGACGGCATCAGCGAGGCGTTCGAGGCGTCCGGCCAGGAGCAGTTCGGGCACGAGCGCATGAGCGCGACGCTGCGCGACACCGCGCCCCGCGGGCCGCGCGCGGTGATCGACGGCTTCTTCGAGCGGCTCACGGCCTGGACGGGCGGCGGCGCGCGCCTGGACGACGAGACGATTCTCGTGCTCCATCGAGACCCGGCCCACGTCCCCGCGCCCCTCGAGAGCGAGCCGGTCGGAAACGGCTGCGGGAGTCCGCTCCCGACCCGGGAGCCCGATCCCGGCGACAGCGCAACCGCGATCGCGCGCTACGACGAGGCGCGGCGCCGCGGTTCGCGCGTGGTCCTGACCGGCACCTCGGACGTGCTCGACACGATCCGCGGCTGGCTCGCGGGCACGCCGGTCCTGGACGCCCTGCCCGCGCGCGAACGCGATCTCCTGACGAGCACCCTCTACGAAGTCTGCGCCAACGTGGCCGAGCACGGGTACGCGCGCGATCCCGGGCGGGAGTACGAGGTCTGGTGGGTTCCCGCCCCCGGGCCCGCGGAAGGGGCGCGCTCCCCGCGTGCGCGCGCCGCGGCCGGGACGGCGTCGGAGCGTCTCCGTCAGGGCTGGTTCCTGGTCCGCGACGAAGGAGTTCCCTTCAGCGCCAACGAATGGAAGGGCCAGGATTTCGACGACCCCCGCGTCCGGCGGCGCGGACGCGGCCTGGGGCTCGAGATCATCCACCGCACCATGCGCCGAATCGTCTACTACCCGTCCACCGCGGTGGGGAACGTCACCTGGATGTGCTTTGGCGGCTCACCGTCTCCGGAGGAGGCATCGCATGCCGGATAGCTTTGGGATTCAGGAAGAGACCCGCGGAAGCGCGGTCCTGCTGCGGGTCCGCGGGCGCCTGGACGCCCGCAGCGCGCCCCACCTCCTGGAGGTCGGATCCAGGGTGCGGATGCGCGGGCGAAACCTCGTTCTCGATCTCTCGGGAGTCACGTTCATGGCTTCGAGCGGACTGGGGTCCCTGCTCAGCCTGGCCGAGGAATTCCGCCAGACCGATTTCCGGCTGCGGATCGCGTCCCCCTCCGCGGCGGTGACGTCGGTGATCCAGCTCCTGAACCTCCAGCCGTTCCTGTCGATCGACGCGTCCGAGGAGGAGGCTCTGCATGCCCTCGGAGTCTGATCCCGTCATCCCGCGACCCGTCGAGGCGTCCACCGTGCCGTCCGGACCGGGCCCCTCGGACGAGGCGACGCGTGCGCTCCGGCTGGTGGCCCGGCGGGAGCATGAGCTGCTCGCGCTCTCCGAGCTGAGCCAGGAGCTGACGATCTCCCTCGACCTGTACGGCGTGGCCGACGTGGTGCTCTTCAATCTCATGGGACAGCTCGGAACTTCGCGGGCGGCGCTCTGGCTGATGTCCGAGCACGGCCGCGCCGTCCCGGTGCTGCTCCGGAGCCACGGGATCGATCGACGCACGGCGTCCGCGCTGGGCAGCGCCTGCTCGGCCTGGCTCCTCGAGCGCTTCGCCCAAGAGCCGCGCATCGTGCTCGCGGCCGAGATGATCGAGGAGCCGGCGCGCGCCGCCTCGCTCCTCGCACGGCGGGAATCGATCACGCTCTTCGCTCCCATCCTGGCGCGCGGCGAAGTGCTGGGGTTCATCGCGCTGGGCCCGCGCGTCGGTCCCGGGACATACGGCGCCGTAGAGTTGCAGGGGCTGCAGACCTCCCTCGGCATGGTGGGCGTCGCGCTCCACAACACCCGGCTCTACAACCGGCTTCTGGAGAACAACCGCCGGCTTCGGCTGGCGAACGACAACCTGATGGAGTTGGACCGGCTGAAGTCGGAATTCCTGAGCAACGTGAACCACGAGCTGCGCACGCCGCTCACCGTGGTGATCGCGTCCCTTCAGATCGTGCTCGAGCACGACGCTCCCGACCCCCAATTGGCCGAGTTCCTGACGGCCGCGCTCGGGGAGGCGCAGAGCCTGAAGGGAAGCCTGGAGAAGCTCCTCGACCTGTCCGACCTGCGCCGGAACGTGGTGCCGTTCCAGTTCGAGACGGGCGACGTCGCGGCGCCTTTGAGGGGCTACTACGAGGAGCGGCTCCCCGGCGTGACCCAGGGGCTCCGGGAGCTGGCGTTCCACGCGATGCCCGACCTGCCGCCCGCCCGGTTCGACCGCCACCGCATGCTGCAGGTCGTCGACGCCCTCGTGGACAACGCGGTCAAGTTCACCCCGGAGGGATCCCGCATCGATCTCGCCGTCAGGACCGCCGAGCGCGAGGGGCGGCACTGGATCCGCATCGACGTCGCGGACGACGGGCCGGGAATCGCCACGGACCACATGAGCGTTCTCTTCGAATCGTTCAGCCAGGTGGACGGCTCCGCGACGCGCAAGGTCGGCGGCATGGGGCTCGGGCTCGCCGTGGCGCGACAGCTGGCCGAGCGGATGGACGGGGCGCTGACGGCGGCCAGCAAGCCGGGTCAAGGCTCCGTCTTCAGCCTGTACCTGCCGCTGGAGTAACCCGCCGCCGGTCTGCCGCTGGAGTCACCGCCGCCGGTGCGGGTCCGGGCGCGGTGGCGCGCTGGGTTAGAATGCCCGCATGCGCCATTTCCGGAAGACCCTCACGTTCGAGATCCCGGCCCGCATGGAGTTCGTCAACATCACGCCCGAGGTGGAGGCGGCGCTGCGCGAGAGCGGCATCGCCGAGGGGCTCTGCCTGGTGAACGCGATGCACATCACCGCGAGCGTGTTCATCAACGACGACGAGTCGGGTCTTCACGCCGACTACAAGCGCTGGCTGGAAGAGCTCGCCCCCTTCGACGCGAGCCCGGCGCGCTACCGTCACAACCGCACCGGCGAGGACAATGCCGACGCCCATCTGAAACGCCAGGTGATGGGGCGGGAAGTGGTCGTGGCGGTGACGAAGGGGAAGCTCGACTTCGGGCCGTGGGAGCAGATCTTCTACGGCGAGTTCGATGGAAGGCGAGCCAAGCGGGTGCTGATCAAGATCATCGGGGAGTAGCGGATCCGGCGGCCGCCCCGCCCGGGAAAAAACGGTCGACACCGAAAATCCCGGGTGTAGTCTCCTCCTCTAAGCTCCCCGAGAGGACGCCGATGGTAGCCAGTGCCCGACAAACGGCGCGCGACTACACGGTCGCGCTTTCCGTGACCGCGCTCGCCATCATCGTGCGCGGAGCGATCGATCCTCTGCTGGGCGAATACCAGCCGCTGGCCCTTCTCTACGCCTCCGTCGCGATCACCGTGTGGCTGGCCGGGCTCTACCCTTCCGTGGTCGCCTGCGTCGCCGGCTACGTCGCGTCCAACATCTTGTTCATCGAGCCGCGCGGCCGCTTCGCGCTCCCGCATGCGCATGACTGGCTGGCCCTGGGCGGATATCTCCTCGCCGCGTCCGTCCTGATCTTCGTGGGCGAGAGCCTGCGGAGGAACCGCGCCGTGCTGCGCGAGCGGGTCGACGCGGGGATCCGCATGGAGCGGGAGCTTTCGGCGGCCCGGGATCAGCTCCTCATCGTGACCGACTGCATGTCCGCGCTGGTCCTGCACTGCAACCGAGCCTTCGAATGCACGTGGGTCAGCAAGACCTACGCTTCCTGGCTCGGTCTTCGGCCGGAGGAGATCGTCGGCCGGTCGATCGAAGACGTGATCGGCCGCGAGGCCTTCGAGCAGCTCCGTCCCCATCTCGAGCGCGTCCTCCGCGGTGAGATCGTACGTTGTGAGGAGGAAATGCCCTTCCCGGGACAATCGTCCCGCTGGATCAGCGCCGTCTATACCCCCACCCGTGACGCCCATGGGGAGCCGGAGGGCTGGGTCGGCGTCGTCACCGACATCGACCAGCGGAAGCGCGAGGAACAATCGCTGCGCGAAGCCGACCGCCGGAAGAACGAGTTCCTGGCGCTCCTGGCGCACGAGCTGCGCGCGCCGCTCGCGCCCATCCGAAACGCCGTTCGATTTCTGCAGATCGCGGCGCCGCAGCAGGGAGAGCTCCAGGCGGCGCGCGACATCATCGACCGGCAAGTGGACCAGATGATCCGGCTGATCGAGGACCTCCTCGACATTTCCCGCATCACCCAGGGCCGGATCCAGATCCGCAAGTCGAGGATGGAGCTTGGGCCGGTGGTGCAGCTCGCCGTGGAGGCATCGCGGCAGCTCATCAACTTGCGCGATCAGAGCCTGACGGTGACGGCCCCCTCCGAGCCGGTGTGGCTGGAAGCCGATCCCGCCCGGCTCGCGCAGATCCTGTCGAATCTCCTCTACAACGCGGCGAAATACACGGATCCCGGGGGATGCATCGGCCTCTCCGTGAAGCGCGAGGGCCACGAAGTGGTCCTCTCCGTTCGCGACACGGGCGTGGGCATCCGGAAGGAAGATCTCGGCGCGATCTTCGACATGTTCGCCCAGCGGCCCCTCGATCCGAGAAATGCCGTCGGGGGGCTGGGAATCGGACTCGCCCTGGTCCGTGGGTTGGTGGAGCTGCACGAGGGCTCGATCGAGGCCCGAAGCGCGGGCCCCGGGTGCGGGAGCGAATTCATCGTCCGGCTTCCCGCCCCGCCATCGCGAGGCACCCACGCCGCGGCCGAAGGCGAGGTCGCGGCCGGGGACGGAGCTTCCCTCCGGATCCTGATCGTGGACGACAGCCGCGACACGGCGGACAGCCTGCGCATGCTGCTTTCGCTGGGGGGGCACGAGGTCCGGACCTCCCATGACGGGGTCCAGGCGGTGACCGAGGCGGAGGAGTTCCGGCCCGACCTCGTCCTGCTGGACATCGGGTTGCCCCTCATGGACGGCTACGAGGTCGCGAGGGAGATCAGGAGCCGACCGTGGGGTCCGAAGACCGTCCTCGTCGCGCTGACGGGGTGGAGTCGCGACGAGGATCGCATTCGCACCCGTCAGGCCGGGTTCGATTACCACCTCACGAAGCCGGCCGATCCCAAGGAGCTGGAGGCCCTCGTCGGGCGCCTGACCGGACGGGCCCCGACGACCGGCGGGCTCGAAGCCGGCGAAGCTCGAGGCGCCGAGGCGCCCCACCCCGGTACCCCAATGGGCGCCTTCTAGCGCCGCTCGGCCAGGAGCATCGCGGCCGCGAGATGCTCCGCGATCTCCAGCCGCGATACCGCCTCCTCCACGTTGGTGCCCACCGAGATCGCCCCGTGGTTCTGCAGCACCAGCACCGTCGGCGCGACGACTCCCGGCGGATCCAGCGCGAGCCCGATCGCCTCGGCCAGGTCGTCGCTTCCCGACGCGTGGTAGCGCACGAACCCGACGTGCCCCAGATAGGCGCGCGCTTCGTCGATGCGCGAGAAGTCGGGAGCGTGACCGCGCAGCGCGAACGCGGTGAGCGCCACGGGGTGCGCGTGCACGATCGCCTCCACGTCGCGCCGCACGGCGTAGGCCACGAGATGCACGCGGTGTTCCGTCGAGGCGGCGCCGCGGGCCGCCGAGTCGCGCGGCTCCATCAGCGTGAGCTCCACGAAGTCGCGCGGGGTCAGGTCTCCCTTACGTTTCCCGCGCCGCGTGATCAGCACGCGGTCCGCCGTCATCCGCGCGCTCAGGTTGCCTTCGCTGGCGGCGAGCATCCCCCGGCGATCCAGAATGCGCCCGGCCCGCACCAGGTCGTGGGCCAGCGCGATCCGCACGGCTCGGTTCTTGGCGGCCGCGGAGCGCTCGGCGTTCGGCCCGGCGCCGCGCCGGCGGCCGTCGGGATCCTCGCGTCCGGGGCCCTTGGGGTTCATCGCGCCGTGTGGAAGCAGTGGCGGGAGACGCCGCTCATCGCGCCTCCGGCTCTTCGATCGCGCCGATCTCCAGCGCGACGAGCGCCGCCGGGATCGCCTCGACGATGTCGGTGGCGATCATTCCGCGCATGCCCTTCCGTCGCGCCGCCACGTCGCCGGCGAGCCCGTGCACGAAGCATCCCACCGCGGCCGCCTCGGGCGGATCCATCCCCTGCGCCAAGAGTCCCGAGATGACCCCGGAGAGCGCGTCCCCCGCCCCGGCGGTGGCCATGCCGGGGTTGCCGCTCGCGTTCAGGATCAGCGGCTCGGCGGGGGCCGCCGTCAGCATGGGCGTGGATTTCAGGCACACGACGGCGTTGCTCTGCGCGGAGAAGCGGCGCGCCCATCCCATGGGGTCGCGCGCCACCTCGGCGATGAGCCGCCCGGTCAGGCGGGCCGCCTCGCCATAGTGGGGCGAAACGAGAAGCGGCGCGTGCAGGCGCCGGAGCGGCCTCCCCTCGAACGCGTTCAAGCCGTCGGCGTCGAGCAGGATCGGGCACTCGACCCGCTCCACCAGGGCCCGCACCAGATCGGCGGTCTCCGGATCGCGCGAGGCGCCGGGTCCGATCAGCATCACGTCGGCGTGGAGCGCCTCGTTCAGGATCGGGTCCAGCGCGTCGAGCGCGAGCGCGCGAGCCGGCGTCTCCGGCATCCCGCGCTTCACCACCGCGGGGACCCGCGATTCCAGGACGTCCACGCAGGAGCGGGGCACGGCCGCGACGGCATACCCCGCACCGGCGCGAAGCACCGACTCCGAGGCCATCGCCACCGCGCCCATCATGCCGCCGCTCCCGCCCACCACGAGCACGCGCCCCATCGAGCCCTTGTGCGCGTCCGCGGCGCGGCGCGGCAGGAGGGAGCGCGCCCAGCCCGCGTCGGCCATGAGGAGCGAGGCGGGCTGTTCGGCGACGAGGTCGGGCGGGATCCCGATGTCCACCGCCTCGATCCGGCCGGCGTGGGTCCGCCCAGGCTCCAGCAGGAGGCCCGTCTTCATGACCGCCAGCGTCACCGTGAACGCGGCCCGGATCGCGGGCTCCTCGGCGTAGCCGGTGGACCCGTCCACCCCGGAGGGGAGATCGATCGAGGCGATCGGACGCCCCGAGGCGTCCGCCATCTCGATCGCGGCCCCGATCGCCCCTCGCGGCGCGCCGGTCGACCCGGTGCCGAGAAGAGCGTCGACGAGGAAGGCGGTGCCGCGGGCGGCGAGCGCCACTTCGCTTCCGGGGCCCCACCCGCGGGGGTCCGGCAGAAAGGTGATCGGGATGCGCGCT
>DASSLZ010000015.1:0-11556 GCA_035689165.1 Candidatus Eiseniibacteriota bacterium
GCCCCGCCGCCGCGCGGCGTCGCGTCGCGGCCCGAGCCGGCCGGCGCGCTCGAGGGCCCGGGCGCCCCCGCGCCGCCGCCGCAGCGCGCGCGCGCGCGGGAGACCCACGCGCCCGTCACGGCGTTCGGAACCCCGGCGGAGGAGACGCCATCCAAGGAGCGGCGCGCTCCGGTGGCGACGCAGGAACCCAAGGTCGGTCGAAACGACCCCTGCCCGTGCGGCAGCGGGAAGAAGTACAAGAAGTGCCACGGAGCCTAGCTCAGGAGGAACACGATGGAAGACAGCGTCCGTGAAATGATGGTTCTCATCGTCGAACAGCTGAAGTCGTACGTCGACGGGAACGAGGACGCGCTCCTCGAGCTCACCCAGGTGCTCGACTCCGGCCGCTACGACGTGGAGATCGTGAACCAGGCGTTCGAGATGATCTTCCGCGCTCTCGAGCCGTTCGCCCGGGAGGACTGGAGCGACGAGGCGGTCGCGACGCGCAAGAGCGTCCGCGTGCCGACGGGTTCCGAGCGCGCGCTCCTGCCGAGCGCCGCCTACAAGTACCTCTTCGGGCTGGTCGGGTCGGGCAAGGTCACCCCCGAGCAGTTCGAAGAGATCATGGATCGCGCCCGTGACGAGGGCCAGGCACTGGACACCGAGGCGAAAGCCGAGGAGCTGGCCACGTCGGTCCTGATCCGGTGGTTCGACGACGAGCACGGCGTCGACTTCGATCCGACCTATCCCGCCCAAGTCCATTGAGGTTCCGTTGACTCCTGTGACCAAGAAGAAAATGCCCGCCGCGGCGCCTGAAGCCGATGCCGCGGCGATCCCGGTGACCAAAATCCCCGCTGGCGCGAAGAAGAAGACCGCCGCGAAGAAGAAGACGGCCGCGCGCGGAACGAAGAAGGCCGCCGCCGCGCCCGAGAGCGACGGGAAGCCCGCGCGCCGGGGGCGCAATCTCGTCATCGTGGAGTCCCCGGCCAAGGCGCGCACCATCGCCAAGTATCTCGGCCCCGGCTACGAGGTGAAGGCCTCGAACGGGCACGTGCGCGATCTCCCCAAGTCCAAGCTCGGCGTCGACGTGGACAAGGGTTTCGTCCCGTCGTACGTCCTCATCAAGGGCAAGGGGAAGATCATCAAGGACCTGAAGACGAGCGCCCGGGGCGCCGCGATCATCTATCTCGCGCCCGATCCCGACCGCGAGGGCGAGGCGATCGCCTGGCATCTCGCCGAGACGCTCGGGACCGATGGCCGCGCGGGGGATGCGGACGGCCGGATCCGCCGGCTCGCCTTCTACGAGATCACGAAGCGGGGCATCGAGGAGGCGCTCGCGAGCCCCCGCGAGATCGACATGTCCAAGGTCCATGCGCAGCAGGCGCGGCGCATCCTGGACCGGCTGGTGGGCTACCAGGTTTCCCCGTTCCTCTGGAAGACGGTGCGCTACGGCCTCTCCGCCGGGCGCGTGCAGTCCGTGGCGCTGCGCCTGATCTGCGAGCGCGAGGACGAGATCCGCGCGTTCGTGCCGCGCGAGTACTGGACCCTGGACGCCGATCTGGAGACGCCCAAGGGGGAGACCTTCCGCGCCCGCGTCCAGAAGAAGAACGGCGAGAAGTTCGCGATCGGGAACGAGGCCGACGCCAAGGCGGAGGAGGCGGCGCTCGCGAAGGAATCGTTCGAGGTCACGGGGATCCGCACGCAGGAGAAGAAGCGGAACCCGCTCCCGCCCTTCATCACGAGCACGCTCCAGCAGGAGGCCTTCCGGCGCCACCGCTACAGCGCGCAGCGCACGATGGTCATCGCGCAGCAGCTGTACGAGGGCATCGACCTCGGCGCCGAGGGGTCGACGGGATTGATCACCTACATGCGAACCGACTCGACGCGCGTCTCGCCCGACGCGCTCGCCGAGGTTCGCGGCTTCATCCAGGCGCAGTACGGCGACGCCTACCTGCCGGCCGAGGCGCGGGCCTATCGCTCGCGCGAGACCTCGCAGGACGCGCACGAGGCGATCCGACCCACGTCGGTGGCGCGCACCCCGGCCTCGATGAAGCACCATTTGGATCCCGACCAGGCGAAGCTGTACGAGCTGATCTGGCAGCGCTTCGTGGCGTCCCAGATGAATCCGGCGCTGGTGCTCACGACCACCGCCGACATCACGGCGGGGCCGTACCTGCTGCGCGCTTCGGGCAGCCGGGTCAAGTTCGACGGGTTCGCCCGCGCCTATCAGACCGCGCTGATCGAAGGCGACAGCCCGGGCGCGGCGCCGAGCCGCCTTCCCGCGCTCGAGCAGGGGAACGCCCTCAAGCTCCTCACGACCGTTCCCGAGCAGCACTTCACCGAGCCGCCGCCCCACTACACCGAGGCCACGCTCGTGAAGACGCTCGAAGAGAAGGGGATCGGGCGCCCCAGCACCTACGCCACCATCGTCGGCACCATCCTGAGCCGCGACTACGTCGAGCGCGACCGGGGGAAGCTCCTCCCGACCGAGCTCGGGATGACCGTCTGGAAGCTCCTCTCCAAGACCTTCTCCGACGTGTTCGACGTGGAGTTCACGGCGAAGCTGGAGGAGCGGCTCGATCACGTCGAGACGGGGCGGGACCCCTGGCTCGAGGTGGTGGAGGAGTTCTACCACCCCTTCCAGAAGGATCTGGCGTCGGCCGAATCGAAGCAGGAGCAGGTGCGCGCGTCGCTGGTCCAGGAGACCGAGACGCCCTGCCCCAAGTGCGGCTCCAAGATGATCAAGAAGTTCGGCCGCTCCGGACCGTTCCTGGCCTGCCCCCGCTATCCCGAGTGCAAGACGACGCTGCCGGTCGAGGAGGACGGCGTGCCGGCCGAGGCGCCGACGCAGCTGTGCCCGCAGTGCGGCGGCCCGATGCGCTTCCGCACCGGCCGTTTCGGCAAGTTCCTCGCGTGCGAGCGCTACCCCGACTGCAAGGGGACGCGCCCCTTCACGCTCCAGATCGCCTGTCCTCAGTGCGGCACGGGCGAGATGGTGGAGCGGCGGACCAAGCGCGGGAAGATCTTCTACGGATGCAGCCGCTATCCGGAGTGCACGTTCGCCATCTGGGACAAGCCGGTGAAGGAAACGTGTCCTTCGTGCGGATCCACGATCATGGTGCAGAAGCGGAGCAAGACGAAGGGGGACTACCTGCAGTGTCCGAAGTGCAAGACGCAGGTGGACCAGGATGCGGTGGCGGGGGACGCTCTGAGTGGAACGCTCGACGGCTGAATTCCTCGCGCACCTCGCGGACCGGCGCTACGCGGCGCTCACCGTCCGCGCGTACGGCGAAGAGCTGCTCCGGCTCCGCGAATTCCTGGCGGGCCGGCTGGGCCGCCCCGCGAAACCCGCGGACCTGACGCCCGATCTATTGACCGCGTTCGCGGCCGCGCGCTCGCTGGAGCGAACGGCGGCGCGCCGCCCCATCTCCGCCCGCACCCTCGCCCGAACGCTGGCCGCGGTGCGGTGCTACCTGCGCTACCTGGAACGGCGCGGCAAGGTATCGGCGTCGGCCGGCGCAGGGCTGCCACGCGTCACCTTGCCCAGCCCGCTCCCCTCGGCGCACGCGGTCGAGCCGCTCAATCAGCTCCTGGACGAGATCGCCGCGAAGATCCCGGCCCAGGACGCCCGGGGATGCCGCGGCCTGGCGGCCGCGGAGCTCCTCTATGGCTCGGGGCTCCGCGTCGGCGAGCTGGCCTCGCTCACGCGCGACCGCGTGGACGAGCGGCGCATGCTGATCCGCGTGCTGGGGAAGGGGAGCCGCGAGCGCGTCGTCCCGGTGGGACAGCGCGCGCTGGCGGCCCTCCGCCGCTTCTGGGCCCTCGCGGGCGGGGAGCCGCGTCCCGGCGATCCGCTCCTGCGCGGGCGCTCCGGCGGCGTGAGCGCGCGGACCCTGGAGCGCGACGTCCAGTCGCTGCTCGCGCGCCTGGGACCGAACGCGGCGACCCATCCGCACGCGCTCCGCCACTCGTTCGCCACGCACCTCCTGGACGCCGGCGCGAACCTGCGCGCGGTCCAGGAGCTGTTGGGTCACCAGAATCTTCGCACCACGCAGATCTACACCCACGTCACCCGGCGGCGCCTGAAAGAGGCCTACGCCCGCGCGCATCCGCGCGCATGAGCCCCGGCTTGGCACCGATACCCCACGAGGAGCCTGACGCATGAAGCGGGACCTGCTGTCTTTCGCCGACCTCACGCGGGCCGACGCCGACCGCCTGTTCGCCACCGCGGCGCGTCTCAAGTCCGACCTTCGCGCCGGCCGCCGTCATCTCGAGCTGGCGGGGCGCACCCTTGCGCTGATCTTCCACAAGCCCAGCCTGCGCACGCGCGTGTCGTTCGAAGTCGCGATGACGCAGCTGGGCGGATCGTCGATCTTCATCACCGACCGGGAGATCGGGATGGGATCCCGCGAGCCGGTGCAGGACGTGGCGCGCGTACTGTCAGGCTACGTGGACGGCATCATGATCCGGACGTTCGACCACCAGATCGCGGTGAACCTGGCGAAGCACGCCTCGGTGCCGGTCGTGAACGGCCTGACCGACTGGCTGCATCCCTGCCAGATCCTCGCCGACATGCTCACGATGATCGAGCACGGGCTGGATCTGGACGGCGCCGTCGTGGCCTACGTCGGCGACGGCAACAACGTGGCGAACTCCTGGATCGAGGCGGCGGGACTCTACGGGCTGACCCTGCGGATCGCCTGCCCGGAGGGCTACGACCCCGACATGGCGCTGGTGGCGCAGGTGCGGAACACGGGGAAGGGGAGGGTGGAGATCGTGCGCACGCCGGACGAGGCCGCCGACGGCGCGGACGTTCTCTACACCGACGTCTGGGCCAGCATGGGGCAGGAGGCCGAGCGCGAGAAGCGGCTCCCGGTGTTCCGACCCTACCAGATCAACGGCGCGCTCCTCGACCGCGCGAAGCCGAACGCGCTGGTGCTCCACTGTCTCCCCGCCCACCGCGGCGAGGAGATCACCGACGAGGTGATGGAAGGGCCGAACTCGGGCGTCTTCCCGCAGGCGGAGAACCGACTCCACGTGCAGAAGGCGGTGCTCTACGAGCTGCTCGTCGCCGGGGCCACGGGACGGAGGAGCGGCGCTGGGCGCGCGGCTCCGGCGCGGAAGCCCGCGGCTCGCAAGAAAGCGGCAGGGAAATCGGCCGGCCGGAAGCCCGCGGCACGGAAGCCGGCCGCCCGGAAGCCCACGGCTCGGAGGAAGGCGGCACGGAAGCGCCCGCGTCGGTGATCGACGGGCGCGGCCGCGGGTTGTTGAGGGCGCTCCTTCTCGGCGCCCTCCTCGCCGCGATCGGCTGCGCCAAGTCGGTGTTTCCCCCGGGCGGGCCGCTCGACGTCACGCCCCCCCGCGTGATCGCGACGACCCCAGCCGATTCCAGCGTGGGCGTCGACCGGAACACCGGGGTCGACTTCCTCTTCTCGGAGGACATGGACCACGGCAGCGTGCGCGACGCCACGCGCATCCGGCCTTCCGTGGAGCGGCCGCAGTTCCGCTGGAGCGGCCGCCATTTCCGCGTCTTCTGGGGCGAGACGCTCCGGGTGAACACAACCTACCACGTCGTCCTCCGCGGATCGGTCCGTGACGCGCACGGTGTCCTCATGGGCGCTCCCGTCTCGATCCACTTCTCGACCGGTGACTCGCTCGCGCCGGGGAAGATCACGGGGGTCCTGCGCGCGCGCACGCTGGGGCGCTCCGGCGTGCCGATCCTCGTCTTCTCCGACTCGCTCGGCGCGCGGCCGGACACCGGCGTCACGTTCGAGCCGCTCTACGAGGCGGCCACCGACACCGCCGGGGTCTACTCCATCCCGGGCATGATCCTGGGGCCGGAGTACCGCGTCTTCGCCTTCTATGACCGGAACGGGAACAACACGTACGACGAAGGGCAGGACGTGCTCGCGCCGCACCAGGAGCCGATCCGATTGACACCCGAACGACCGGTCGCGGATAGTATCAACATCGTCGCGGTGGACCCGCGCGCGCTCGCGGTCCTCACCGGGACGATCGTCGCCTCCGACTCGACGGCCCGCTATCGGGTCGAGGCCCGCGGCGCGGCCGACTCCACGGTGACGGCGCCGCCGGTCCAGCGCATCGGCCCGGGCGCGTTCACGATGCGGGTGCCCGCGGGCACCTGGAGGCTCCGCGCGTTCCGCCTCGAGGGGCTGAGCGGGTCGCCGCCGCGCCTGGAGCTGCGCTGGCCGGAGGCGGTGGTGCTCCGGCCCGAGGAGGAACGCGGCGGGTTCACGTTCGACTTCCGGCCGGCCGAGGGCCCCGGCGCTCCGCCGCCCCCGCCGAAACGATAGACGTCTCCGCGAGGAGGAAGGAGAAGGCCATGAGCGAGCGAACCGGGATCTTCGAGGGAGTGGGCGTGGCGCTGGTCACGCCGTTCCGCGGCGGGGCGGTGGATCGCGAGGCGCTGGCCGCGCTGGCGGCGAGCCTGGTCGCGCGCGGCGTGCGCGCGCTCTACCCCTGCGGCTGCACGGGCGAGGCGACCTCGCTTACGCGCGAGGAGCGCGCGGCCGTGATCCGGATCGCCGTCGAGGCGGCGCGCGGCAAGGCCGCCGTCGTGGCCGGGACCGGCACTGCCGTCACCGACGAGACGATCGAATTCTCGCGCGAGGCGATCCGCCTGGGCGTGGACGCCGTCATGGTGATCACGCCCTACTCCATCCGGCCCACGCAGGAGGGGCTGATCGCCCACTACCGCGCGGTGGCCGACGCGATCGACCGCCCGATGGTCCTGTACAACGTTCCGACGCGCACCGGCGCCAACATCCTCCCCGAGACGGTCGCGCGCCTGGGCGAGCATCCGCGCATCGCGGCCATCAAGGAAGCCAGCGGCTCGCTGGACCAGGCGAGCCAGATCCGAGGCCGCTCCGACATCACCATCCTCGCGGGGGACGACGCGCTCTACCTGCCGCTGCTCTCGATTGGAGCGAAAGGAGTCGTTTCGGTCGCCGGGCACCTGACGCCGGAGGATCTCGTGCTGATGGGGAGCCATTATCGCGCGGGACGCGTCGCGGAGGCCGAGGCGATCCACCGGCGCCTCTACCCGCTCTTCAAGGCGCTCTTCATCGAGACCAGCCCGGCTCCGGTCAAGTACGCCCTCTCCGCCCTCGGATCGATCGCCCCGGACCTCCGGCTCCCGCTGGTCGGCCTGAAGCCGGAGACGATCCGAGCCGTGGACGCGGCGCTGGACGGCCTGGGCCTTCGCGCGCCGGCGCGCGCCGCGCACTAGCGGCGTGGGCGGCTCCGCGGCCGTCGTTCCCATCCTCCTCTTCGGCGCGACCGGCCGTATGGGCCGGGCGATCCGCGCCTCCATCGCGGCGTCGGCGGCTTCGGAGCGGGGAACGTTCTCGCTCCGGGGATGCGTCGCGCGCTCGCACGACGGCGAGCCCCATCCCGAAGGGTGTGTCTGGTTCGGCCCCGACGCCCTGGCCAAGCCCGAGGGCCTGGCGTCGCTTCCGCCCGATCTGGTCGTGATCGACGTGAGCCTCGCCGCCGGCACCGAGGCGCTCCTCGGCGCCCTCGAGGCGTCGCCGCGGGCGCTGGTGGCCGCGACCACGGCGCTGTCGGCCGCGACCGAGGAACGGATCGCCCGGCTCGCCGGGCGGGCCCCGATCCTTCGCGCGCGCAACCTGAGCCCGGGGATCGCCGTTCTCGCGGCCCTGCTCCGCGCCCTTCCGCCGGGAGCGCGCGGCCTCTACGATGTCGACGTCCTGGAGCACCACCACGCCGCGAAGAAGGACGCGCCGAGCGGCACGGCGATCGCGCTCGGCGAGCTGCTCGGCGGCGTGGGCACCGAGCGGCGCCCCGGCGGCGTGGCGATGCATTCGATCCGCGGGGGCAGCGCCCCCGGCACGCACGAGATCGTCCTGAGCGGCGAAGGGGAGGTGCTCACGCTGGGGCACATGGTGCACGACCGCGCCGTCTTCGCGCGGGGCGCGCTCCGCGCGGCGCGCTTCCTTCACGGAAGGAAGCCCGGCCTCTACTCGTTCGAAGACGCGTTGACCGAAGCCTAGGAGGAATCGAACCCGCATGCGCTTTTCCCAGGCGTTCATCCCGACCCTGAAGGAAGACCCGGCCGACGCCGAGCTGGTGAGCCACCGTCTCATGATCCGCGCGGGCATGCTGCGCAAGCACGCGGCGGGGATCTACAGCCTGCTCCCGCTCGGCTGGCGCACCGTTCGCAAGGTATCGCAGATCATTCGCGAGGAGTTGAATCGGGAGGGAGCGCAGGAGATCTCGCTCCCGATCCTCATGCCCAGCGAGCTGTGGATGGAATCGGGACGATGGCAGAAGCACGGGAAGGAGCTCTTCCGGCAGAAGGACCGGCACGATCGCGACTATGCGCTCGGGCCCACCAATGAAGAGGCAGTGGTGGATCTCGTCCGGAACGAGGTGCGCTCCTACCGGGACCTTCCCCTCAACCTGTATCAGATGGGGATCAAGTTCCGGGACGAGGTGCGGCCGCGGTTTGGCCTGATGCGCGCGCGGGAATTCCTCATGAAAGACGGCTACTCCTTCCATGCCGACGAATCCTCTCTCGAGGAAGGCTATGAGGCAATGCGTCGCGCCTATACGGCGATCTTCCGGCGCTGCGGGCTCTCCTTTACGATGGTCGAGGCCGACTCGGGCGCGATCGGCGGCGATGTGAACCATGAGTTCATGGTCACCGCGGAATCAGGGGAGTCGGAGGTCTTCTCGTCGGCCTGCGGCTACGCTGCGTCGTCAGAGCGAGCCAAGTTCGCGCTCCCACCGGCGCCCCACGAGCCGGAAGCGGCGCTCGCCGAGCGGGAGACGCCCGGGAAGAAGAGCGTCGAGGAGGTCGCCGCGTTCCTCGGCGTGACCAGCGACCGCCTGCTGAAGACCCTGGTCTTCTGGGCCGGCGGCGATCCGATCCTCGCCGTCGTGCCGGGGGATCGCGAGCTGAACGAGGCGAAGCTGAGCCGCTACCTGGGCGGCGCGCCGGTGCGCCTGGCCGCCGCCGCCGAGATCGAGCAGCTCACCGGGGGGCCGATGGGCTTCACCGGCCCGGTGGGGCTGGAGACCCGCATCCGCACGATCTGGGATCCCTCGGTGCAGGAGGGGAAGAACTGGGTCGCGGGCGGGAACAAGAAGGACGTCCACCTCGTGAACGTCCGCCTGGGCCGGGACGCCGCCGCCAAGGAGCGCGCCGACGTGGCCACCGCGCGCCGGGGCGACCGCTGTCCGCGCTGCGGCGACGAGCTGGTCGTGTCGCGCGGCATCGAGGTGGGGCACATCTTCAAGCTCGGCACCCGGTATTCCGAGCCGATGAAGGCGCGCTTCCTGGACGCGGCGGGGGCGGAGAAGACGATCGTCATGGGAACCTACGGGATCGGCATCACGCGCACCGTCGCGGCCGTCATCGAGCAGTCGCACGACGAGAACGGGATCGTCTGGCCGATGCCGCTCGCGCCCTTCCACGTCCACGTGCTCGCCGTGAACCAGAAGCACGAAGCCTCCCGCGAGACGGCGGAGAAGATCGCCGCCGATCTCGAGGCGCGCGGCGTCGAGGTGCTGTTGGACGATCGCGACGAGCGCCCGGGCGCCAAGTTCAAGGACGCCGATCTCCTCGGGATGCCGCTGCGCGTGACGGTGGGCGAGCGGGGCTTGGCGGAAGGTGTGGTCGAGGTGCGGGATCGGAAGGCCGGCGCCGTGGAGAAGGTGCCGGTGGCAGAAGCTTCAGGGATTGTTGCCAGGAGAGTCCAGGAAGCCCTGAGATCGTCCGAATAGACTGGACGCACCCGCAACTTCAGCGTCAGGTCGAACGTCTCCATTCATTCCGCCGTCCTGGACACTCGGTCGATGACGGTCTTCAATGCCGTGAGAAACTCCTCTTCCGTGACTCGAGTGCCGGGATCCTGATGAGGATCGAGGGACAGAACGCGAACACGCTCTCTTGCTTTGCGTGCTTCGGGGTCGGACAGCCCCCGAAGGCGACCCTCGAGTTCCAGATCCGACGCCCGCAGAGCCTCCTCGAGCGCTACTCGTGGGGGTGGGCTGGGCGGATGTTGCGTCCCATCGGCGTCGATGCGCCAGGACCCCGTGCCTGGCTTAGGGGGGCGGGAGAGAAAGACCATGTGGACTCCGTCGAAGGCGAGCATGGCGCTGCCTCGTCGATGCACGACGGGCCGCGCGGAACCCGAGTCCGGCAGAAGCGCGAAAGGGTTGAGGCCGCATAGCATTGGCGAATAGTCTCTCGGACGCCCCCAGTACCCGCTGTCCGCAAACACGATGTATCGGGTCCCAACCTCAAATGGAACGCTGTGCTCGGACCAGATCGTCATCCCGTCAACGGTGCCACCATCCTGGATCAATACGAGGCTGTCGTTGGATGCCTTGCCCTTGAGGCATCGAAGGTGGCCGAAGCAATACCTGGTAACGATCGTTTGGGGTGTTCGCACGCAAGTGGCGGCTCGCAGAGTTCCCACGAAGATCAGGGTGGCATTCTCGATCTGCCATTCGAACGATGTGGCGGCGCACAGGGCGTGGAGCGGACGAGGATGAATTGGAGACAGCAGGAGCGCCGTTACGAATGCGATGCGCAGTACGCGCACGGTCGGTTACCAACCGGCTGGCTCATCGGAGGGGTGGATGCCACGATCCTAATACACCGCTGCTCGGCCTGGCGAGAGGGCTCCAACCTGCCGGGCCGCACCGGACCCATCCGACCGTGAGGACGGATTACCTCCGATTACTTGGCAGCCTTGGTACGGTTCGCGGCCTTCGCGAGGCGCGACTTCCGGCGGTTTGCGACCGCCTTCTTGATGACGCCCTTCTTCACGGCCCGGTCCAGCTCCGAAACCGTCGCCTTCATAACGTCCGTATTCGCAGGCTGATCGGCCATTCTCTTCAGAAGGGTCTTCAACTCGGAGCGGACGGCGATGTTCTTGGTGCGGTCGCGCTTGGTGGTGCGCATGCGCTTCACGGCTGACTTGTGGTGCGGCATTCGTCTCCTCCGGACAGGCGAAGCATCGAAACAGGAATGAGCCCAGGAGACTAGCGGTCCGGCCCCTGCCTGTCAATCGCAACCGCTTGAGTGGTATACTGCTGCGGTAACCGCACCTATGGCGCCATCCACGCTCGAATCCCAGATCGCCGCCCTTCCCGCGCAGCCCGGGGTGTACATCTTCCGGGGCGCGAAAGGGGAGCTGCTCTACGTCGGCAAGGCCAAGCGGCTGGATCACCGCGTCCGCTCCCACTTCGCCAACCCCGAGCAGATCGGTCCGAAGCAGGTGGGACTGATCCGCCGCGTGACCGACGTGGAGTACATCGCGGCCGAATCGGAGATCGACGCGCTCCTCCTTGAGGCGACGCTCGTCCGCGAGCGGCAGCCGCCGTACAACATCCGGCTCAAGGACGACAAGCGCTACCCCTACGTCCGCGTCTCCTGGCAGGAGCCCTTCCCGCGCGTGACGCTGGTGCGGCGCGTCGAGAAGGACGGGGCCCGCTACTTCGGACCCTACACCGAGGTGAGCGCGCTCCGCTCGCTCCTGCGCCACATCCAGACGATCTTCCCGATCCGGACCTGCCGCGACATCG
>DASSLZ010000016.1:0-2244 GCA_035689165.1 Candidatus Eiseniibacteriota bacterium
GTCGAGCGGAGCCACCCGGCCGAACCAGTAGCGCGCGATCTTGTCGCGGCGCTCGATCAACAGGCGCGTCACGAGCTCCGGCGTCCGTGGATCACCGTAATGCGCGGCAGCCACGGCCGCGCGGATCTGAGCGTCGGAGAACGAGGCCACGATCTTCGCCCCCCAGTAGGCGTCCCGGTCGGTCATGGCTCGGAACGCGGGGTTCGGCACCTCGGGCTTGAAGCGCGCGGGGTCGAAGACCGTCGATTCGAATCTCCCCAGGGAGGGGATGCCGGTGTCCTGATGCGCGCGTCGCCACGGCTCGACCGCGAAGCCCAGGGTTACCAGGCGGCGCCCCATCCAGGCGTAGTCCACCGCGTTCTCGTATCCCGACTCGGGGCGCTTCAGGCCGTCGGCGTCGGCGCCGAGCGAAGAGCCAATGTCGAGAAGATAGTGCTCGACGTGGCCGCCCTCGACTCCCGTGCTGTCGAACAGGTCGAGGAGGTTCGCGTTCTTGGTGTCCCAGTAGCCGATCCAGGAGGCCAGGACGTAGAAGCCGCGCAGCTCACGGCGGTTCGGATGCGCGTACCAGTCGTTTCCATCCCCGCGACGCTTCCGGCTCATGCTCCCCGCTCCCAGCGGATGGCCGGAAAGGAAGAGGCTCGCCGTTGCCAGGTGCTCCCCATCGGGCAGCACGGCGCCCCGCGCGAGGGCGCTGTCGAGATCGGCGGACGTGAACCGCTCCTTGCCGTCGCCTCGGGCCAGCTCTTCGGAAATCCGGAGATCCTCGCGGGAGAATCGCACCGGCTCGTTATGCGGCACGTTGTAGCCCGCCGCATGCAGGATCGTGCGCGCCACCACGTCGGCGCCGGAGCTCAAGCCGGGCAGCCCCTTCCAGTCCAGCTTCACGAGCCACTTCCGTCCGGCGGCGTCCCTGATCTGGAATCCGACGCTCGCTCCTCCGTGCTTCTTGTGGGTGACCGTCCACGGCTTCTTCGGAAGCAGTGTGGAGTCGGGACCCTGTGTCAGCAGGTCCGGGGGGATCGCGCGCAGGTGGTTTCGATTGGTGAACCAGGTGGAATTGGGCACTTCGTCGAAGGCGTTCACGTTGACCGCCTGGCGGCGCGTCCGGGCGCCGACCGCGCCAGCGAGGCCCAGGAGCTTGTCGGGGATGTCGAACGCGTGGGAGAGCGGCTGGACCAGCCCCTCGTGAACCAGATCCGCGTAGAACGACCGCTCCCAGTCAGGAGGGCGGCGGATGGGCTGGCCATCATGATCCACCCAGGTACTGTCCGTGACGGGCTGTGCGGCGGCGCACGGAGCGGCAGGCGTCATGAGCCCGAGGATGAGCGCGATGCAGGTGGATCCGGCCCCGCACCTGAGCCTGCGCGGAAACATCCTGAAAGGGTACACCACTTTTGCGGGGAGCCTGGAACCACTCGAGTCTTGCGCACGTAGTTCTCTCGGGACGAGGGACAACCCGGGAGGGCGCCATGATCGCCGGTGTGGACTGGTTCGAAGGCTCCTGGCTCGCCGTGGTGGAGGACGCCGCGGGGGAGATCACGGTACAGCGGGTATCGGCGTTCACCGATCTCCTTCGCCGGCCCGATCTCGAGACGCTCGTCATCGACGTCCCGATCGGGCTGCCGGATCGGGGAGCCCGCGTGTGCGACCTTCAAGCGCGAAAGGCCATTCGGCCCCGCGGCAGCTCCGTCTTCCCCGCCCCGATACGACCGGTTCTGGGCGCCAGGAGCCAGGCCGAGGCGAGCCAGATCCGCTACGCGATCGAGGGGAAGCGGTGCTCGGCGCAGGCCTATGCCATCTACCCCATCGTGGCCGACGTGGACCGGCAGATGTCTCCCGAGGCGCAGCGGCGCATTCGCGAAGGGCATCCGGAGCTGTCGTTCGCCGGGATGAACGGAGGCGCCGGACTCCAGTGGCCCAAGCGCAGCGACGAGGGACGGCGTGAGCGCATCCACCACCTCGCCCCCTACTTCGAGACCCTTTCTGCGCACGTCGACTCGATCGAGCCGCGGCGCGCCGTGATCGACCTGCTCGACGCGTTCGCGATGCTCTGGACCGCCCGCCGTGTACGCTCCGGGCGTGCGGTCTCGCTTCCCGATCTGCCGGAATACGACGCTCGTGGCCTGTGCATGGAAATCGTGGCGTGAAACACCGCGAGGGCGTTCAGGGGTGGAGCGCGCGGGCGATCGCCCGCGCGAAGCGCGCCGGCGCTTCCGGATGGCGCGACAGGAACATCAAGGG
>DASSLZ010000017.1:0-5363 GCA_035689165.1 Candidatus Eiseniibacteriota bacterium
GAATCGTTCGACGAGCCGTTCGCGAACGCGTCGGCCGTGCCCACGTACTACTGCGCCAGGGTGGCCCGTGAGCACGGCGTGACCGCGCTCTACGCGGGGGACGGCGGGGACGAGCTCTTCGCGGGCAATCAGCGGTACGCCGACGGCCGCGTCTTCGAGCCCTACGACCGGGTGCCGCGCTGGATCCGCGACCCCCTCCTCACGCCGGCGATCGCGGCGGCGGGCAAGATCGTGCCGCACCCGCTCTTCGTGAAGGCGGGGAAGTACGTCCGGCGGGCGTCCCTTCCCCCCGCGGAGCGCATCGTTTCCTATGATTTCTGGAACGTCGTGGATCCCGCCGCCTTCGCCACGCCGGATCTCATGGCCGCCGCGGCCGGCTGGCGCCCGGCCGCGATGGTGATCCGGCATCACGGCCAGGCGCGCGCCACGACCGCCCTCGACCGCCATCTCTATCTCGACCTCAAGATCACGATCAGCGACAACGACGTCCCCAAGGTGGCGCGCATGTGCGAACGCGCCGGAGTCGCCGTCCGGTTCCCGTTCCTCGACGAGCGCGTGGTGGACGTGGCGACGCGCGTGCCCGCGCGGATCAAGATGCGCGGGGGAGAGCTCCGCACGTTCTTCAAGGATGCCTACAAGGATCTCCTCCCCGCCGAGACGCGCGCGAAGACCAAGCACGGCTTCGGCCTTCCGATCTCCGGCTGGCTCAAGAGCGATCCCGGCCTCCGTGCGATGATGCGCGACCTGGTGCTCTCCCCGCGCAGCGTGGAGCGCGGCTACTTCCGGCGCGAAGCCCTCGAGGACGTCGTGCGCCGCCACGAGGAGGACGCGACGCCGTACTACGGAACGGTTCTCTGGAATCTCATGGTGATCGAGCTGTGGCATCGCCGGGTGCTCGACGGGCGGTTGCCCTGAGCGGCGCTCCGGTGCGGGAGGCGCACGACCCGGCGTCCGGGAAGCGCCGGTGAGCGCGCCCGACCGCTTCGAGGTGGTGGAGCCCGCGCGCGCCTTCGGCGAGCTGGCCCCGGCGTGGGAGGACCTCCTGCGCTCGAGCGCGGCCGACTCGCCCTTCCTCACGCCGGTATGGCTCGAGGCCTGGTGGGACGCGTACGGCGCCGGGCGCGAGCCTCTTCTCGTCTTCGCCCGGCGCGGCGACGCGATCGTCGGCATCTTCCCGCTCCAGGTCGCGATCGAGCGGTGGCGCGGCCGCCTCCCGCTCCGGACGCTCCGGCTGTTCGGCGACGGGACGCACGATTCGGACTATCTGGATTTCATCGTGCCGCGCGGCGAGGAGGAGGCCGTCCTTCCGGCGTTCTGGTCATGGCTCCGGCGTGCCGGCTCCGGGATGCGTTACGAGGTGGCGCAGTGGAACGAGATCCCGGACGCGTCGCCCGCGGGCGCCGTCATCCGCCGGCTCGCCGAGCGGGACGGATCCCTCCTGGAAGAGCATCGCGTCGGATGCGTCGTCACCGCGCTGCCGCCGTCCTACGACGCCTACGTCGCGTCGCTCAAGCCGCGGATGCGGACCAAGGTCCGCTCGCTGCGGCGGGTGCTCTCCGAACAGCACGGCGCCCTGTTCCAGCGCGCGGACGAAGCGACCCTGGGGCCGACCCTCGAATCGCTCTTCCAGCTGCACGAACGGCGCTGGACGCTGCGGGGGGAGTCCGGCGTCTTCGCCGCTCCGGAGAAGCGCGCCTTCTACCACGCCATGGGACGCGCCCTGTTGACGCGCGGTTGGCTGGACCTGACGACCTTGATCGCCGGCGGGACACCCGTGGCGCACCAGTGCTGCATCCGCTATCGCGAGACGGCGTTCCTCCTCCAGGAGGGGTACGACCCCGATTGGGAGGACCGCGGCGTGGGCAACGCGCTCCGCGCGATGACGATCGAGGCCATGATCCAGGACGGCCTCCACACCTACGACTTCCTCGCGGGCGTCACCAGCCACAAGCTCTCCTGGGGGGGAACCGTGAAGGAGAGCCTCCGGCTCACCCTTCGGGGAAGCGGGGCGCGCGCGGCGATCGCGTCGGGGCTCTCGCTCCTCTCCGCCGCGCGCGCGCGGCTTCGCGCCGCCTTCTCCCGGAGCGGGCGGTGAGCGCCGCGAAAGACGCCGCGGCGTCGCTCTTCCAGGCCGCGGGAGGGGAGCCGCTGCTCCGCGCGGCGGGGAACCGCTGGATGCTCGTCTCCGGCGATGGAGGCGCGCGCCTGCGCCGGCGCGCGTCGCCGCCGTTCCTGATCCTGATCTACCACCGCGTCCACCCCAACCCCGGACCGTTCATGATCGATCCGGTGCCGCCGGATCGCTTCGAGCGCCAGATGCGCCACCTGGCGCGCGCCTACCGGCCGCTTCCGCTCGCCGAGCTCTTGGAGCGGAGCCGCGCGGGAGCCGTCCCCGAGGGGGCGGTCGCGGTCACGTTCGACGACGGCTATGCCGACAACGCCGAGTACGCGGCGCCGATCCTGGCGCGCCACGGGATTCCCGCGACGGTCTTCCTCGTGACCGGGTGCATCGGGACCGGGAGGATCCCCTGGCACGACGAGGTGCTCCTCGCGTTCGCCGCGGCGCGCGGCGGCTCGATCAAGATCCCGGGGCAGCCCGCGGACGCTCCGCCGCTTCCGCTCGAAACCGAGGCGGAGCGGCATCGCGCGGCCTTCCTCGCGCTGGGCGCGCTCAAGCCGATGCATGAGGCCGAGCGCCTCGCCGGCGTGCGCGCGATCCAGGAAACGCTGGGTCCCGGGGATCCCGGCGCGGCCGCGTCGCTGATGCTCGACTGGGGCCGCGTGCGCGCCATGCGGGGATCGGGGATCGCCTTCGGCTCCCACACGGAGACCCATCCGATCCTGAGCCGCGTGGCCCCCGAGCGGGCGCGCGAAGAGGTGATGCGCTCGAAACGGACGATCGAGAAGGAGCTGGGGGAGGAGGCCGCCTTCTTCGCCTATCCCAACGGCCGCGTCGAGGACTACGACGAGGGCGCGGTCCAGGCGCTCCGCGACGCGGGGTACCGGGGTGCCCTCACGACGTCGTTCGGACCGAACGAGGCGGGGGAGGATCCGTTCCGCTGGCGGCGGGCCGCCGCGTGGTCGGCCGATCCGCGGCGCTTCGCGCTGCAGCTGGCGTGGTACCGGTTCCGCGGCCCCGAGTCGCCGGCCGGGGCGCTTGGGCCCGGCCGCGCCCTGGCCGGGGCCGGAGGAGGCCGCTAGCGATGCGCGACATCCTGATCGCTCTTCTCGTGTTCGGCAGCGCTCCCGTCGCGCTCTTCCGCCCCGACATCGGAATCCTGGCCTACATCTGGATCGGGCTCATGAACCCCCACCGACTCTCGTGGCGGCTGGAGTACGCGCCCGTCGGGCTGGTCGTCGCCATCGCCACGCTGCTCGGCACGGTGATCCGCGGGGAGATCCGGCGGATCCCGATGAAGTCCACGACGATTCTCCTCATGGCCTGGATGCTCTACACGACCCTGACGACGATGACGGCCATCTCCGGCCGCGACGCCTGGATCGAGTGGAATCGCTTCTCGCGGATCATCTTCATGTGTTTCGTGGCGATGATGCTGCTCCAGGAGCGGAAACGGCTCGAGCGCTACGTCTGGGTGGCGATGGCCTCGATCGCCTTCTTCAGCGTGAAAGGGGGGCTCTTCTCGATCGCCACCCGCGGCGCCTATCGCGTGTGGGGGCCGATGGGGTCCTTCATCGAGGGAAACAACGAGCTCGCCCTGGCCGAGATCATGATCCTTCCGCTCATGCTCTACTTCGCGCGCCAGGTGAAGAAGGCCTGGCAGCGATGGGCCTACTACGGCTCGATCGTGCTGACGATCTTCTCGATCCTCTTCTCCTATTCGCGCGGCGCCTTCGTGGCGTTCGCCGGCGTCGCGGGCATCCTCCTCGTCCGCTCCCGCTACCGGTTCCAGGGCCTCCTCATGGTGCTCGTGCTCGGAGCGGCGCTGGTTTCCTTCGTGCCGGCCGAATGGAAGGAGCGGATGACCTCGATCGAGTCGTATCAGACCGACCAGTCCGCCCAGGGGCGGATCAACGCCTGGCACTTCGCCTTCAACATCGCGAAGACCCATCTCTTCGGAGGCGGTTTCCGCACCTTCACGAAAGAGCTCTTCATGGTGTACGCCCCGAACCCGACCGACGTCCACGACGCGCACAGCATCTACTTCGAGGTGATGGCCGAGCAGGGATTCCCCGGGCTCATGATCTTCCTCGGCATCCTCGTCACGGCCCTCTGGAAGCTGGAGCGGATGCGCAAGCGCTGGCCCAGGGATTCCGAACGGCGGTGGGCCCGCGACCTGGCCGAGATGCTGCAATTCTCGCTGCTGGGCTACATGTTCGGCGGCGCCTTCCTGGGACTCGCCTACTTCGATCTGCCGTACTACATCGTGGTCTCGACGATCCTCCTCGAGTCCATCGCCGAGCGCCAGCCGGCCGCCGTCCCGGTCCCGTCGCCGTCGGAGACGGCGCGGTCCCGCGCGCTCGGCCGCGCGCCCGCGGCGGGCTAGCGCATGCGGCTGGTCGTCGACCACCGGACGCAGGGGCAGGGCGTGGAGGGGGTGCACCTCCTCGGCATGGCGGGCGCGTTCGAGCGCGCGGGCGCCGAGGTCGCGATCGTCTCGCCGCCCGGCGTGGAGGTGGGACGCCCCGGCGCCGCGCCGCGCAAGGCGCCCGGCCTCCGGGGTCTCTGGTGGATGCTCGCCGAGCACGTTCCCGAGACGCTCTTCGAGCTGATGGAGATGGTCTACAACGTCCCCGCCTACTTCCGCCTCCGGCGCGCGCTCTTGACGCCGCCGGCCGACGCCCTGTACGAGCGCTACGCCTTCTTCCACGTCGCGGGCGCCCTGGCGGCGAGCGCCGCGGGCGTGCCGCTGATCCTCGAGGTGAACTACACCGCGGCGACGCCGCTCTACCGCAGCCGGAGCCGCCTGCTTCGACCCCTCGCGCGCGCCGCCGAGCGCTTCGTCTTCCGCCGCGCCCGGCTCATCGTGGCGGTATCCTCGGTGCTCCGGGACGCCATCGTGGCTGGCGGCATCCCCGCCGACCGGGTGTTGACGCTGCCCAACGCCGCCGATCCCGACCGCTTCCGCCCCGAGATCTCCGGAGAGGCGGTGCGGGCGCGGTATGGGCTGCGCGGGGCGCGCGTCGTGGGCTTCACCGGGGCGTTCTTCCCCTGGCACGGGGTGGGATTCCTGCTCGACGCGCTGGCGGCGCTCCTGCGCGACATGCCCGAGGCGGCGGCCCTGCTGGTAGGGGATGGCCCCGAGCGGCCCATCCTCGAGGAGCGGGTGCGGCGCGAGGGCCTGGAGGCGCGCGTGCGCTTCGCCGGATGGATCGGCCACGACGGACTCCCCGAGCACGTCGCC
>DASSLZ010000018.1:0-4871 GCA_035689165.1 Candidatus Eiseniibacteriota bacterium
GGTGATGAAGTTCACCCCTTCCAGGATCAGCGTGCGGGACCCGCGCTCGAACATCGGCTCGCGCGTGTCCTTGAGACCGAAGCCGATGCCGACGAGAACCTGGGTGTTGGCGACGTTCGCTCCACCGAGACCTTCGTCCCCCATCCACCACTCCTCGCGCACCTCGATGTGGAAGCGGGCTCCAGGCCCGGACGCCGGCCGGACGCCGATGCCGAGCGACGCGAGCGGGCGTCCGAAGTCGTCGCGGGGCGTGGGAAGGTTCGCGTCGGCCCAGCCGAGCGCTCCGGCCAGGTACCAGGTCCCGCCGCCGCTCAGATCGAAGTTCCGCTCCATGCCCACCCGAGCCTCCAGCACCGTGGAGTGGTCGCCCGGCTCGGAGTCGACGTGGCTGTAGACCCCGTCGATGAATTGGGACCACGGGCGATCCATGTTGGCGCCGATCCGAAGGCCCACCAGCGGAGACCAGTTCTGCTCACGGCCGTGGTTGACCAGGTTCGGATCGGAACCCATGAATCCGAGGAGGAGCTTCAGCTCGCCGGGATCGTCGTCCCGGGCGAGGGCGGGCACGGCGGAAAACGCCGCCGCCAGCGCGACGGCCACGGCGGCCACGACCAGGATCGGTCGCATACGACCTCCATCTCAGGGTCTGTTGGGAAGCCCCTCGGGGCTTGGGATGGGGCCAGCCTACACCGGACCGCGCCGGGCTTCATGAAATCTTCACCGGTTCGTGGCATGCTCACGGGGCGATTCCCCTAATTTCCCTTCGGAGCGCCACTTGAGCCGAGCCCGCGTCCTGGTCGTGGACGACGATTCCAAGATCCTGTCCTCCCTTCGCCTCTACCTGGAGCACGCGGGATACGAGGTGGCGGCGGCGGCGGACGGGCAGCGGGCCCTGGCCGTGGCCCGGTCCTTCCGCCCCGATCTGGTCGTGCTGGACGTGATGCTCCCCAAGGGAGATGGGCTCGCGGTCTGCCGCGCCCTCCGGGCGGAATCGGAAGTCCCGATCCTCTTCCTGACCGCGCGGGCGACCGAGGAGGACCGCCTGGAGGGGCTGGATCTCGGCGCCGACGACTACGTCACCAAACCGTTCAGCCCGCGCGAGCTGGTCGCGCGCGTGCGCGCCATCCTCCGGCGGGCGCGGGGCGAGGACGAGGACGAGGTGCCGCGGCGGCGTTCCACCGCCGCGGAGCCGCAGCCGCCGGAGACCCTCCGGGTCGGCTCGCTCCGGATCGATCCCGCGCGTCACGAAGTGATGGTGCGCGGCGCGCGCGTGGACCTCACCCCGCGCGAGTTCCGGCTGCTCCACGCCCTGGCGCGCGACCCGGGGCGGGCCATGACCCGCGACGAGCTCGCCGAGCGCGCGTTCGGCCCCGAATACGAGGGCCTCGCGCGCACCGTGGACGCGCACGTGGCGAACCTCCGGCGCAAGATCGAGCCCGATCCCGCGTCCCCCGTGTACGTGGAGACGGTGTTCGGGGTCGGCTATCGGTTGCGCGCGGGACGCCGGAGCGGCGATGCCTAGCGGGACGCGCCATGTTCCGTAGCCTCCGCGCGCGCCTTCTGCTGCTCGTCGCCGTCGTGGCGGGGCTCTCCCTCGCCGCGGCCGCGCTCCTCTCGAGGCAGGCCGTGCGCACGGAGTTCCTTCGCCTGGAGACCAGCGAGCGGGCCGCGCGCCTCGGCGACGCCGCGGCGATGCTCGACACCTGGCTGCGACGGACGGGCTCCCTCGCGGGCGCCGACTCCGTGCTGAAACGGCTGCGCCCGCCGGGCGCGCGCGGCAGCGGCGGCCTCGTGGGCGCGGAGTTCCTGCTGATCGCCCCCGACGGCACCGTCCTGGCCGCGAGCGCTCCCGAGTACCGGGCCGCGAGCGTGGAGCTTCGCCAAGACGGCGGTCTGGGGATCACGGTGCCGCGGCGCGAGGGGAACCTCGTGCGGGTTCGGCGCGAGGTCCTGGTCGGAGGCCCCCGCGCGGAGATCCACGGCCCCGACGGCGCGGTCCGCGCGACGTTGTATCGCCTGCCCGCGATCCGGCCGGAAGCGATTCCCTCGCCGTTCATCGTCTCGGTGAACCGCTGGCTCCTCCTCGCGGCTCTGATTTCGGGCGCGCTCGCGATCCTGCTCACGCTGGCGCTCTCACGCCGCATCCTGGGCCCGGTCGAGGCCCTGACGGGCGCGGTGCGGCGCATGGAGCGCGGCGATCTGACGGCGCGCGTGCCGGTCCGTTCCTCGGACGAGATCGCGGAGCTGTCGAGCGCCTTCAATCGCATGGCCGCTTCGCTCGAGGAGAACGAGGCGTCGCGGCGGCGCCTCTTGGGCGACGTGGCGCACGAGCTGCGCTCGCCGCTCACGAACCTTCGCTGCCAGATCGAGGCGGTCGAGGACGGCCTGGCGACCGCGGACGCGGAGACGATGCGCTCGCTGCACGAAGAGACGCTCCTCCTTGGAAGGCTGGTGGACGACATCCAGGACCTGGCGCTGGCCGAGGCGGGACGGCTCCCGCTCCACCGCGAGCGGGTGTCGCCGCGCGCGGCGCTGGAGGCCGCGGCCGCCGCGTTCACCCCTCTCGCGGCCGACCGCGGCGTGTCCCTCCGCGCGGGGGGCGAGGGCGCCCCCGACGTGGACGCCGATCCCGCGCGGCTCAAGCAGGTGCTCCGGAATCTCGTCGCGAACGCGCTCGCGCACACGCCGGAGGGCGGAACGGTGGAGCTCGACGCCAGCTCCGGCGGCGACGGCCGCGTGGCGTTCACGGTGCGGGACACGGGCGCGGGCATCGCGCCCGAGGATCTGCCCCACATCTTCGACCGCTTCTACCGCGCGGACCGGGCCCGCACGAGGGAGACCGGGGGCTCGGGGCTGGGACTGTCGATCGTGAAGCAGCTCGTGGAGGCGCACGGCGGCTCGGTCGCGGCCGAGAGCCGGCCGGGTGCGGGAACCACGGTCCGCTTCACGCTTCCCCAGGCACCGCCTTCATAGCTCCTTCATACTCTGGGACTATCGTCCCTGGCGTCGGCCGCGCGCCGCGGCCGGACCACGCCGATCCAGGAGGAATGACGAACATGCGACGCATCGCCCTGTTTCTGTCCCTCGCCCTGTTCCTTGCCGCCGCGCCGGCCAAGAAGCCCGCGCCGGCGCCTAAGCCCGCGCCGGAGTCGAAGCCGGAAGCCAAGGCGCTCGAATTCCCGAACAACGAAGCGGGCCGCCACGCGGCCGCCTGGTTCGAAGCCTTCAACAAGGGCGACGAGGCGATGCGGAAGTACATCCAGGCGCACGTCGCGCCCTCCGCGCTCGCGCGGCGCACGGTCCAGGACCGGATGGACATTTACCACGACATGAAGGACGAGCGCGGGCGGGTGACGCCGCTTTCGATCGAGTCGTTCACCGAATCCAACGTGAAGGCGATCGCGCGCGGCGAGCGGGGCGGGCGGTTCGCGATCACGTTCCGCTGCGAGGAAGAGGCGCCGCACGGGCTCCTCGGACTCCAAGTGGAGGATCTCCCGCCTGAGGAGGGCACTCCCGAGGGGATCGAGGAGGGTGGCTATTCCCAGGCGCCCGTGGGCCCCCGGATGAGAGAGGCACAGGTGGCGGCGGCGCTCCGGGCGTACGTCGATTCCCTCGCCCGCGCGGACGCCTTTTCCGGCGCGATCCTCCTCGCCAGGGGAAATCGCGTGCTCGAGCGGAGGGCCTACGGCCTGGCCTCACGCCGGTACGGGACGCTCAACCGGCCCGACACCAAGTTCAACCTCGGCTCCATCAACAAGGCGTTCACCAAGGTCGCGATCCAGCAGCTCGCGGCCCAGGGAAAGCTGAGCCTGGACGACACCATCGACAAGTACGTCCCCGACTATCCGCGCGAGGCGGCGTCCAAGATCACGATCCGCATGCTGCTGGATCACAGGGGCGGCGTCCCCGACTTCTTCGGACCCAAGTTCCAGAACGCCGACCGCACCCAGCTTCGGAGCATCTCGGACTGGGTGCAGTTCATCCGCTACATGCCGCTCCGGTTCGAGCCGGGCACGCGCGAGGAGTATTCGAACGGCGGCTACATCCTCCTGGGAGCCGTCATCGAGAAGGCCTCCGGAATGGACTACTACGACTACGTGCGCCGGAACATCTACGAGCCCGCGGGGATGAAGGACACCGATTCCTACCAGCAGGACGACCCCGTGCGGAATGTCGCCGAGGGGTACACGAAGTCGGCGGGTCGCGGCACCGACAGCCGCTGGCGCGACGCGGCGCCGATGCACCCGTGGCGCGGAAGCCCGGCCGGCGGCGGCTACTCGACCGTCGACGACCTCTTCCGCTTCGCGCAGGCGCTTCGCTCGGGAACGCTGGGCGCTCGCGGCGAGGCGGGCATGGCGATCGCGGGGGGATCGCCCGGGACGAACGCGATGCTGATGATGCAGGGAGACTGGACCTTGGTCGTGCTCTCGAACCTGGATCCCCCCGCGGCCGAACGGGTGGGCACGAAGTCGGGCGCCTGGCTCCGGCGGGCCGGCGCCTCCTCGGGCGGCGCCAACCATAGGATCTCGGCCCGTCCCCTCGGGGCCGAGGTGCATTCGGCGCGCGAGGAGAAGCCGGCCTCGACGGTGCTCCCCGCCGGGGGCGCCGTCGTTCCCATGGCGTGGGCCGGGCACCTGGCCTCCGTGGAGGTGACGCTCAACGGCCAGGGCCCGTTCCGCTTCGCGATCGACACGGGGGCGGCGGGGTGTCTCCGCATCGACGAGGCGGTGGCGCGCAAGCTGGGCCTTCCCGTCGTCGGCGAGGCGCGCGTGGGCGATCCCAGCGGCAAGAACATGAAGACCGCCGAGATCGTCGCGGTCGATTCGCTCGCGGCCGGCGGCGCCCGCTTCGCGGGGCTCACGGCCACGACC
>DASSLZ010000019.1:0-7226 GCA_035689165.1 Candidatus Eiseniibacteriota bacterium
TTCCCTGGATGAGGCAGCACGCTGCCACCCCACGCAACCTTCCACGATACGCCCGATGCTCGAAGGTTGCCAGGGACCCGGAAAGGCTTGAATTGCGGGCCGGATGTCTCCGAGAATCCGCCGCATGTTTCGCCGTCTCGCCTTGGCCCTTGCGCTTCTCATCGTCCTCGCGGGCGCCGCGTTCTCCGTCTACGGGGCCCCCCGCCCGTCGAAAACGACGAGGGCCAGCCGTTCGTCGTCAAGCACTGAGCATCGCATCGGAGGGAACGATGGAGCGAAAGCGAGCGAGTGACTATCCGCAAGAGCTGCTGAATCTCTTCGACAAGTACGTCCACGGCGGGATCGACCGGCGCGGCTTCCTGATCGGCGCCGCACGATTCGCGGTGGGCGGCGTGACCGCGGCAATGCTTCTCGATGAGCTGTCGCCGAAATTCGCCGAAGGACAGCAGGTGCCTCCGGACGACAAGCGGCTGACCACCACGATGCTCGAGTACGACTCGCCCCAGGGCAGCGGGACCATGAAGGGCTATCTGGCGCGTCCGGCGGAGGCGAAGGACAAGAAGCTGCCCGGAGTCCTTGTCATCCACGAAAACCGCGGCTTGAACCCGCACATCGAAGACATCGCCCGCCGGCTCGCGCTCGAGGGCTTCATGGCGTTCGCGCCGGACGCCCTGACCCCGCTCGGGGGCTATCCGGGGGACGAGGACAAGGCGCGCGAGCTGTTCCAGAAGCTGGACCAGACGAAGACGCGCGAGGACTTCGTGACCGCGGCGAACCTGCTGCGCGAGCGCCCCGACTGCACCGGCAAGATCGGCGCGGTCGGCTTCTGCTATGGCGGCGGCATCGTGAACTTCCTCGCCACGCGGATGCCGGAGCTGAAGGCCGGCGTGCCCTTCTACGGCAATCAGCCGGCGGCTGCAGACGTGCCGAAGATCCATGCGCCGCTGCTCATCCACTACGCGGAGACCGACGAGCGCATCAACGCAGGCTGGCCCGCGTACGAGGCGGCGCTGAAGGAAAGCAAGAAGAAGTACGAAGTCTTCTTCTACCCCGGCACCCAGCACGGCTTCAACAACGACACCACGCCGCGCTACGACGCCGCGGCGGCCAAACTGGCCTGGTCGCGCACCGTCGCGTTCTTCAGGAAGCACCTGACCTGAGCGGGCCTCCGATCGGCTTTCGGCGCGGTACCTCATCGCTCTGGCCGCACGCGTCGTGCGCGAGGTCGGGGATCTCCTCCGCGGCGCGAAGGAACAGGGCAAACACCTCGCGACGCTGGCCATCGACTCGGAAGTCCGATTCCGATCGCCGGCCGATCGCGCCGCGTTCACGGCGGAGCTCACGGAAGCCATCGCCGGACTCGTCGCTCGGTACCACGACGCGGCGGCCCCCGGCGGCCGCGCGCATCGACTCATCCTCGTCGCCCACCCCTTACCCCGGAAGTCCCGGAGCTAGGAGCGATCGTGCCTACCCAGAAGGATCCGTCAGGGCGGCGTTTCATCGCCGTCGAAACCGAAGTGCCCGGAACTCCTGAAGAAGTGTGGGAGGCCATTGCCACGGGACCTGGGATCACGTCGTGGTTCGTCCCGACCCAGCTCGAAGAGCGCGAGAAGGGACCGATCGCCATGAACTTCGGGCCCGGGATGGAGTCGAAGGCGGAGATCCAGGAGTGGGATCCGCCACGCCGTTTCACCGCCATGAACCAGGAAGGCATGGGTCCGGGGGCGCCACCCATGGCGACCGAGTGGACCATCGAGGCCAAGGCCGGCGGGACCTGTCGCGTGCGCGTCGTCCATAGCTGGTTCGCGAGCACGGACGACTGGGACGGTCAGTTCGAGAGCGTCGAGAAGGGGTGGCCCGCGTTCTTCCGCATCCTCAAGAGCTATCTCGCGCATTTCCGCGGACAGCCGTGCACGCAGGTTCAGATCATGGCGGTGGCACCCGGGCCGGAGGAGAAGGCCTGGAGCGAGATCACGGGTCCGCTCGGTCTCGCGGGTGCGAACGCAGGCCAGTCGGTGACGTCCTCGGGAGATGCGCCCCGCCTCGCGGCCGTCGTCGAGCACGCGGGCCCGAAGCCCCACGAGCTCATGCTTCGTCTGGAGCAGCCGGCGCCGGGTATCGCCTATCTATCCACGATGCCGATGGGGGATCAGGTGGGTCTGTGGATCTGCCTCTACCTGTACGGCGAGGGGGCCGCCGCGGTCGCCGCGCGCGAGGAGCCGGTGTGGCAAGCCTGGCTCGCTCGGCTCTTCCCTGCCCCGGTCGGGCAGGAACGGTCCTAGCTCAGCGCAGGATCATCATCTTCTTGGCCGAGATGCTCCCGTCGGGATACGTGATGCGGTAGAAGTAAACCCCGCTCGCGGCGTGCCCGCCTGTTTCCGTCGCGCCGTTCCAGCGGACCTCGTGCGGGCCGGCCTCCTGCCGTTCGTCGAGCAGAGTCCGGACCAGGCGTCCTCCGATATTGAAGATCCGGATCGCGACCCGCCCCTTGGCCGCGAGGCTGTACGGGATCACCGTCTGAGGATTGAACGGGTTGGGGCGATTCTGGCCCAGCGCGTTGACCCGCGGGACGGATTCGGTGACCGGAAGCTCATCGAGGCCGGTCACGGCCAGATTGTCCTGGATCGGATAGAGCGGGCCGTACGTGGTCGTGACGAACCCTGCCTGGACCGCCCAGTTCGCCTGCATGAGCGGCACGGTCGTGCCCGGAGTCGGACAGGGCCAGCACTTCCCGGTGTCGGAGGGGGCGCCGGTGCGCGCTCCGCGGCAGCTCGTCAGGAACTTGTAGAGGACGCGCAGCCGGTTCTCCAGTCCGGAGTGCGGGTAGCTCGACGCGGAGGTCGAGATGCCGGCCTGCCGGATGTACTGGAACGAGAATGCATAGCCCAGGCTCTTGTTCCGGTCCGCGTCGGTAACCCCGTCGCGCTCGCTCATCCGCGCGATGGCGGCGACCTCCGAGCTTGGATAGGAGACGGCGCTCTGCGCGTCGGGCGCGGCGACTTTGGTGAGCGCGTCGAAGCGGTTCACGCCTGGGCACCCTCCGTCGATCGGATAGGTGTACGTCCCCGGCGCGGCAAGGCCGGGACCGGCGCTGGGCGCCGCGAACCGATCGTCGATCGTCGGATAGAGCGAGCTTCCCGTTCCGCTCCAGGAGCCGGTCGCCGCGGAGACGCCAAAGACCGTCTGGGCCATGCCGATTCCGTAGGATCCCGGGTACCCCGGAGGCGGATGGATCAGGCTGTTGAAGAAGTCGTCGCCGGAGGCGAACAGGCAGCGATCGCCGCCGTCGGTGCCGGTGCTCGCGTCCCACCACTCGCTCAAGAGACGCGCGTCCTGTTCGTCCGCCACGGTCCAGTCCCTCGTGTGGGACGAGACGATCAGGATCCGATACCACTTCGCCAGAGAATCCCTGATGCCGTATTCGAGGAGGCTCGGGAAGAAGGTGTTGCGCCGCTCCGCCCGTAGCCCGGTCAGCTCGTGCCCTCCGATTCCGTTTCCGCCTCCTAGGACTTGAAGGAGCCGGTAGCGATCCGCGCGCACGCCCAAGCCGCGAAGCGCCTGCGTCACGGGATCGAGGCCATAGGACCAGATCGTGTACGCGCCGTCCACGTTGAGGACGGGCGTGTCCGTCCTTCCGGCCAGCAGCGTGGCCACGGCGCCGGGCGCGTAGGCGCCGGGCAGGACCCGGAACTCGAGAATATCGGGAGCCCTGGCGGAGCCGCCCGGCAGGACCGGCAGATCCTCGACCTCGTTCGGCGCGTCCTCGGATCCGAACTGATAGACGATCCCCCCGTTGATATCCACGGCCTTGAAGTAGTACTGAAGCCGCGTTCCCCGCGGGAGAAACGCGAGCGAGGCGTAGGCTCCGACCCCGTTGATCGTGAATCCTCCCGGCAAGCTCGCGGCCGCGTCCACTTTGTCCCGAGGCGGCCAGACGGCGCGGTATTCACCATCGGTTACCGTCGTGTCGCTGTTCGCCACCGCGACGGCGTTGGCATCGAGCTCGGTCGAATCGAAGGGGCTCCAGCTCTTGGTGGCCGGGTCGAAGAGGCGATAGATCATGCGCGGAGTATCGAACGCGGCGTTGTAGGACCCGTTCGTGAAGAAGATCGTCCGTCCTTGGTTGAGGGTCGGATCGTACCCGCGTTTCCAGTTGATGCCCATGCCGCGGGGCCGGAGCGAAGAGCGGATGTTCACGACGAGGGAATCCCCGAGAGGGCTGTTCACATTGTCCTTGATGGCGATTCCGCCGCTCAGATCGCTCCCGCGGATGCCGGGCCAACAGGGAGGAGCGGAGCAGTTCACGCCCGTCATCGTTCCGTCGACGAAGGTGCTCTGCGGAAGCCCGCCCGGGTACAGGCCGAACGTGGGCGCCGGCACGCCGGTGCGCACCATGAGGCCCAGGTCGTCGTAGAAGAGGCCGTACAGCGCCGAGGAACAGTGCGTGAAGTCGCCCGAAAGGAGCGGCACGCACTGCACGGTGAATCGGAGCTGGACGGAGTCCGCCCGGGCGGCCTCCGCGAGCTCCGCCGAGGCCGCGCTCCATCCTCGTTCGCCTCCGACCCGCAGCGACATGCCCGTATCGGCGTTCAACCACTTGGACCATCCATCCGCGCCGAAGACACGGTACTCCGTGACCGCGACGAGCCCCGATCCGCGCTCGAGATCCCGGTATTCCCGCCAGCTCGCGGTGACGGAAGAGGTCCCGTTCGGAATCGGGAACGTGCACGTGACGATCGAGGCGAACGAGCCCGGATCGGTCATGCCGGTGCCGAAGTCCCCCGCCTCGAAGAAGAGATCCGAGCCGAGCCCCTTGGCCGGGGAGCAGAAATCGGTGGTCGGCTTGCTCGAACCGACCGCGAGATGCCAGAGCGTCCCGATGGCGGTGGGAACGCGGGCCGAAACGGTCGGCGAGCCCGGTGTCCCGACGATCACATCGCCTCCGAATCCGTCCGTTCCGCCGACGGCCGCCTGGTTCGAGTAGATCGAGCCGTTGTCGCTCGTGGCCAGGAGATCAAGCTCGGCGCCGTTCCCGTTGGGCCAGAGCCCGTCCTCCGAGGACATCCGCTCCTCGCTGGTGAAGACGAAGTAGAGCGCGCGGTGCCCGGGGGCGATCGTGATCGACGTGGAGACCGTTGCCGGCGCGCCACCCTCGGCGCCGAGGATTGAGACCGGACCCCCGAGCGTGGAGATGGAGGCCGCCCCCGGCGTGCTCGGGGTGATCGTCCCGGTCCAGGTGACCAGGAGCTCGGAGGCGCCATTCGATCCGTTCTCGATGACGTTATCCAGAACGGGGCGGCTGTTTCCGATCGGATCAACCGCGGCTCCGCCTCCGCCGATCAGGTACAGGAAGTCATATCCGGGCTCGGTGCTCCCCTGGAAGAGAAGCGTCAGCGTATAGGACCCCGAGTGAGCGCCGGTGTCGACGTACAGGATCTGGTAGGTGACGTTCGGGTATCCCACGGTCTGAACCGCCTTGGGATCGTACTTTCCGCACCAGAGGCTTCGCGTCCCTTCGAGAGGAGCCGGCCGCTGCGACGCGGGGACGCCTGTATCGAAGACGTGCCAGAGGGTCTCCTTCAGCGATTGATCCTGCGCCGTGTAGGGACCTGTGGTGCCGGCGGAATAGGAGTTCAAGGAGTCCGCGACCGGACTCGTGCGCGGGGACCAGGTATTGAGCGCCCGCTCCGCGCAGGCGTTCGGGTAGAGGAACCACGAGGTCGTGGTGGCGGATTGTTTGAGAAGCGTCCCCGAGAGGAGCGCCTTGGGAGGAGCGAGGAGGGTGCTGCCGGAGGTCGACCCGTCGTAGAGGATCGCGGCCTTCGTCTCTTGCTCCTTGGCCGCTCCCGGTGAGGGTAGGCCCAGAAGCAGGAGACCGACGACGAGGACCGCGCGAAGCGGCGAAGCGGTCGAGTGGCGCAAGGCCAGGGCTGGATTGACGACGGGAAGAACGACCCCACGACGGGGTCCACAAGGAATACGGCATCCGTCCATGCGCACGTTCTCTCCGCCGTGCGCCCCCAAACGGATGAGGCATCCTAGCACCGGAGGAGGTGCGAGTCAACCGCTAAGTGCGTATTCCAACGCAGTTTCCAGCGAGAGACGGCGGCCACGCCCGAGCGCCTCCCGGGCTGCTTCTTCCCCCAGGCCATTTCGGGCGGGGGCCAGGTTTTCGTCGAGCTTCACGCGATCGTTCTCCGTCAGGGGAACGCCGATCGACTCCCGGAGCGCGGCCGCGGAGCCCGCGAGGCAGAGCGCGCGCTCCGCCTGTCCTTGGGCCGCTGCCAGGACGGCGAACCGCTCGAGAGAATCCGCCACCCAGACACTGTCCCCCAGATCGCGCACGATCCGGAGATTCTGCTCCAGGAGCGATCGCCCCTCTTCGGGCGATCCGAGCGCGCAGGCGATGCTTCCGAGCTCGCCCGACGTGTACGCGATCCCCCGGCGGTCTCCGAGCTGCCGCTGGAGCGCCAACGCCTGTTCGTGGAACGCGCGAGCGTCATTCAACTCTCCCCGGTCGCGCGCCACGCTGCCCAGGCCGTTCAGCGCCATCGCTTCCCAGACCGTATTGCCGATCTCGCGGTTGATCTCGAGGGCCTCCTGGAACAAGGAAGCGGCGGCATCGTAGCGGCCCTGCGCCTGAGCCTCATTCCCAAGGTTGTGGAGGATTCCGGCTTCGGACCGGCGGTCCCCGAGGTCGCGGAACATGGCCAGACTCTCTTGATAGAGAGCCTGCGCTTTCTCGCCGTGGCCCCGGTCGTGAGCGAGACTTCCCAGCGCCTGCAGGGTGGATGCGATTCCGCGGGGATTGCCGAGCTCGCGCCGGATCAGGAGGCTCTCGTTCAAGTAGCGCTCGGCTACCGCTTGGGCGCCCTGACGACGTGCGAGAACGGCGGCTCCCTGAAGCGCCTCGGCGCGCGCCTCCGACCGCGCCGAGCCCGCCGGAGCCGACAGGACCTGCTCCAGATGTTTTCGGCCCTCGTTCCAATGGCCGTGCATCCACCAGAACCGGTCGAGGGCGGAGGCGAGCCGGAGCGCGCTCTCGCCCTCCCCCCTCGCCGTAGTCCAGGCGAGCGCGTGGCGGAAGTTGTCGTGCTCCTCCTCCAGCCGGTCGAGCCACGTCCGCTGCGAAGGGCCCATGAGCTCCGGGTTCGCGGCCTCGGCGAGGGTAAGGAAATAGGCGGCGTGCCGTTCCCGATACGCGGCGTCCGCTCCCGCGGCGACCA
>DASSLZ010000020.1:0-22102 GCA_035689165.1 Candidatus Eiseniibacteriota bacterium
CGCGCTCGCGCTCCTGACGTGGGCCCTGCTGCCATCGGCCGCGGAGGCGGGTCCGTACTCGCGGCTTCAAGTGTTGCTGCCCGGCGAGACCGCCGCGCCCGGTACGGCGTCCGGTAAGTCGGGTACTCCGCGCGCCCAGATCACGGGCACTCCGTTCACGGTGACCGTGAACGCGTGCGACGCGAGCTGGAACGTGATCACGACCAATTCGAATTCCATCTCGATCGACGCGACCGACGCGAGCGCCACGCTGCCCGCGCCAGCGCAGCTCGTCTCGGGCACGCGGACGTTCTCGGTCACGATCAACGCCGCGGGTACCTTCACCATCGGCGCGCACGATCAGACGGACAACACGATCCCGCCGGCCAGCTCGTCGGCGGTCACGGTCCGCATTCTGGATCACTTCATCTTCTCCGGCATCTCGCAGAAGAACCAGTACGCGGGCACCTCGATGCCGCTGACGGTCACGGCGAAGGATCCCTCGGGCAACACCGTGGCCGGCTACTCCGGTCCCGTCGTGCTGCAGGAGATCACCTCGTTCGGGCCCGGCCGGATCACGGCCAGCCCGGGCCCCGATTCGGTCATCACGATGACGAACGGCGTCTGGAGCGGCAACGTCACGATGTACCGCGCGGACGAGACCAGCATCAATCGCGGCAACGTGAACGTCTACGCCTACGACCAGGCCCACCCCACGAAGAACGGAACGAGTGATCCGTTCACCGTGCACCCCGGGACGTTCAGCCGGGTGCAGATCGTGGTGCCGGGACAGAGCCCCTACCCGGGCAGCCTCTCGGGCGTCGCGGGCGCCCCGGCTACGCAGGGCGCGGGCACCAACTTCAACGTCTCCTGCTACTCCACGGACCCGTACTGGAACCAGGTGCCGAGCGGCGACCAGGTGCGCGTCACGTCGAGCGACGGCGCCACGAACACGAGCGGCACGCTGTCGAACGGCTTCGTGCAGCTCACGGTCCACCTGAACACGGTGGGCACGCAGACGCTGACGATCACGGACCTCACCACATCGAAGACGCCGATGACGAGCGCCGGAATCCAGGTGGTCCCGGCGGGCGTGACCAAGTTCGTCTTCAACACGATCACCGGCCCGCTCACGGCGGGCACGCCGGTTTCGGTCACGGTGCGCGCCACGGACGCCAGTTCCAACACGGTCCCCGGCTACAACGGCGACGCGATCCTCCAGGCCAACACCGGCAACCAGAGCATCACGCCGACCAACATCACCTTCGCGAACGGCACCTGGACGGGCAACGTGACGTTCAAGGGCGCCGGCGGCGCGGTCGCGCTCACCTGCGCGGACTTCTCGGCACCGCCCAAGACCGGGACGAGCAACACCTTCGTCGTAAATCCGGGCCCGTTCGCGGGCCTTCAGGTGATCCTCCCGGGCGAGACGGCTCTGGGCGGAACGCCGACCGGTAAGACTGGCACGCCGACGACACAGTCGGCCGGGACGCCGTTCACCGTGACGGTCCGCGCCGTGGACCAGTACTGGAATCTGGTGCCGGGCGTGAACGACCGGATCGTGCTCACGTCCACCGACGCGTTCGCGTGGATGCCCTCCGACACGGTGCTGGTGAACGGGCAGGTGCTGATCCCCACGCGGCTCCACAAGAGCGGCCTCCAGACGATCACGGCCCGCGACTCGACGAACTCGGGGATCAACCCGAACACGTCGTCGCAGGTCAATGTGATCGGGGGCACGTTCGCGCGGCTCCTGATCCTGGCGCCGGGCGAGACGCCGGCTCCGGGCACCGCCACCGGCCGCGCGGGAACGGCGACCGACCAGTCGATCAACTACGCCTTCAACGTGACCGTGCTCGCCACCGACCAGTGGTGGAACCCGGTCGGCGGCGCCTCGGACGTGGTGCATATCACGTCCGGCGACCCGCTCGCGACGCTGCCTCCGGACCAGGCCATGGTGAACGGCACGGTCGACCTGCCGGTCCGCCTGGCGACCGGCGGCTTCCAGCAGATCTCGGTCACCGACGCGACCAACACCGGCAAGACCGGCAGCACGACGCAGGTGCGCGCCATCTCGACCGGGTTCCATCTCCAGGCGGACATCACGCCCTCGACCGCCAAGGCGGGCGAGCCCTTCACGCTGACCGTCAAGGTCACGAACGACGCGGGGAGTGTGATCCAGGAGATCAACTCGTTCGTCACGGTCATCGTCAAGAACGCGGGCAGCCAGGCCGCGGGCCGGGGCACGCTGCTGAACACGCAGTTCCAGCTGCTCCAGGGCCAGCGCTCCATCTCCGAGACCTACACGTTCGTCGAGCCGATCATCATCGAGGCGCACGACGACGCCGGCAACGCGCCGGCCACGAGCAACGTGATCACCATCACGCCGGGCGATCCGGCGGCCATCCGGATGAGCAGCAATCCGGCCTGGGTGGGCGGCAACAAACACGCGACCGTGTACGCGCGCGTCGTGGACGCGTTCGAGAACGGCGTCCCCGACCAGCCGGTCGTCTTCTCGCTCCTCTCCGGCACGGGCACCCTGACCCCGATGGACACGACCAGCGCGAGCGACGGCAACGCGCGCGCCGACTTCCTGAGCCCGCGCCAGCCCGAGATGGACCAGATCCGGGCGACGTCGGGTTCGCTGCTGAACGATCTGAATCTCGAGACCGCGTTCGTCGACCCGACCAAGGGCGGCGGCTACGCCACGAACTATCCGAACCCGTTCCATCCGCCCTCCGAGGGCACGACGATCGCCTACAAGCTGGACGACAACGCCTCGGTGACGATGCGGATCTACACGCAGACCGGCTCGCTGGTGAAGCGGATGTTCTTCGACAAGGGCGTCACGGGCGGTCTCGCGGGTCTGAACGAGGTCGTCTGGGATGGCAAGAACGGAACGGGCGACGTGGTCGCGTCGGGCGGCTACGTCGTGTTGATCGAGGCCCAGGGAACGGGCGAAACGCTGCACGTCATCCGCCGCAAGATCGCGGTGGTCCGGTGAGCGGGGGAGGCCGAGCCATGGTCGTCAAGTCGCGTCATCACATGCTGAGCGTCGCGCTCGCGGCGGCTCTCGTCCTGACGGCGGGCGCCGCACGGGCCGAGGACGAGACGGGCGGCGCTCCCGGGTCCTGGTTGTCGCAGTACGTGTCGGCGCGCACGATGGGTCTGGGCGGCGCGTTCGTCGGCGCCGCGGACGACGCGTCGGCGGTCGCCTGGAATCCCGCCGGGCTGGCGCTCCTCGTGCCGAACGAGGCGCGCTTCGAGTCCGCGCGGCTCTTCGAGGACACGTCGGTCAACGCGCTCAACTTCGCGGTGCCGGGGAACAAGCTCCCCTGCTTCGCCGTGAGCGTGATCTCGCTCCACTCCGGCGCGTTCGACCGGACCAACGAGCTGAACGACCCGCTCGGCACCTTCAGCGAGGGGGAGACGGCCTACATCTTCTCCCTGGCGCGCGCGATCAATCCCCGCTTCGCGCTGGGCACCAATGTGAAGCTGATCCGCCAGACGGTCGAGGACTTCAGCGGCACCGGCCTCGGATTCGACGTGGGTGCCGTGGCCAACGTGACGCCCAACCTCCGGGTCGGCGCCTCGGTCCTGAACGTGGCGGGCCCGGGCATCACGCTCCGCGACACGAAGGAAACCTATCCGATCGAGTTCCGCGGCGGCTTCTCGGCCACGGTGCTGCGCGGCCGCGGCCTCCTCACGGCCGAGGTAGACCAGTCGCAGGGACCGGGCGTGCGCTTCCGCGGCGGATCGGAATACTGGATCCAGCCGATGTTCGCGCTTCGCGTCGGCATGGACGACCAGAATCCCGCGGGCGGCATGAGCTACCGCTTCGGCGGCCACTACCAGTTCGACTACGGCGTGCTCGACCATCCGCTCGGCATGGAGCACCGGATCGGCCTCACCTACCGGTTCGGCGGCTTCTTCGCCAGCGCGAAGGCCGACCCCGAGATCTTCTCGCCGACCGGCGAGCGCGCGACGACCAAGATCGACCTGAACGCGCGCACCAAGGGCGAGACCGACACGTGGGCGCTCGAGCTGATCAACAAGTCCGACGAGACGGTCCGCAAGTTCGGCGGCAAGGGCGTTCCGCCCGCGCACATCGAGTGGGACGGCAAGGACGAAACGGGCCTCCCGCTTCCGGACGGCACGTACCGCTACCGCCTGACCGTGACCGACACGCAGGGACGCGTGATCGAGAGCCACGTGCGGACGGTGACCATCTCGACCGGCGGCCCGCAGGGCGAAGTCCCGGTCATTCCGGTCCAGTAACCACACGGGGGCGAGGGCGATGACGCACATGGACGAGCAGACGACGACCCGGAGCGGGGCGCGCGCGGCGCGCCTCGCCGCCCTCCTTCTCGCGCTGGCCGCGTCTTCGGTCTCCGGTCCGGCGCGGGCCGAGGCGCCCAAGCCGCCGGCGGGTCTCCGCGGCGCGGCGCTCTCCTTCGAGACGGCGCGGCTCCTTCCCGAGGCCACGCGCGCCGCGGGGCTGGACGAGGCCGACCGCCTCGCCGTGGAAGCCGCGAAGGGCGCGCGGAACGAAGACGAAGACGTGGCCGCGCGCTACCTCTGGGCACAGATCCTGTTGGAAAAGGGCGACAAGGCGCGCGCTTCCGAAGCGCTCCACCAGTCGGCGGACCGGCTCGGGAAGAGCCCCTACGCCGACGACGCGGAGCTCCAGTCGATCCAGGCGCTCGAAGCCCAGGGCAAGGATGCCGACGCGGCGAAAGCGTGGGTCGAGTGGGAGAAGCGCTTCCCGCAGAGCCCGCTCTGGGGCGAGGCGAAGCTCGCGCAGGCGTGGAACGCCCTCCGCCGCGGCCAGAACGCGCCGGCGGACAAGCTGCTGACCGCGCTCCTGGCGAAGCAGCCCTGGTATGGCAATGACGCCCGCGTGCAGCTCGCGCGCGCCACGGCGCTCTACCAAAACGGCAAGGCGGCCGAGGCGCTCGCGCTGGTCGGCCCCAAGCCGGGCGGCTCCGGCGGCGCGGCGGCGGCGTATCTCCGGGCGCTCTGCCATCGGAGCCTCGGCTCGATGCTCGCGTCGGCCGCGGCGTTCCAGGAGGTGGCGGCGCGCTATCCCGATTCGCCGCTGCGCGACCCGGCCCTGCTGGGCAAGGCGGACGCGTTCCTGCGCGCCCGCGACTACCGGAGCGCGGCCGAAGAGTTCGCCCGCGCGGCGAAGCAGGCGAAGGATCCGAACGTGGCCGCCGAGGCCGAGGTGCGCGCCGCCGGCGCCGTCTCGCTGACCGGCGCCGCCGATTCGGCGCTCGCCCTCTTCCACGGCATCGTCGAGCGCCGGCCGGGCACCGACCAGGCGGCGCGCGCGCAGTTCCTGATCGGCGACATGCTCGCCACGCGCGGTCAGTACGCCGAGGCGATCGTCGAGCTGAACCGGGTCCTCACGAACTACTTCCAGCACTCGGTGGCGGCCAGCGCGCAGTATCGCGTGGCCCGCTGCCTCGACGCCCTGGGACGCAAGGCCGACGCGACCGGCTCCTACCAGGCGGTGGTGTCGGGCTATCCGCTCGAGCCGGAAGCGCCCGCCGCGGCCTACATGGCCGGCGTGGGTCTCCTGGCGCAGAACCGCCCGCGCGCCGCGGCGCCCTACTTCCAGATCGTCCTCGACCGCTACGTGGCGAGCGCGATGGATTCCTCGCGCTCGGTGCGGCCGATCACGCCGGAGCGCCAGGAGCTGATCGACGCGGCGCTCTGCCTGCTCCTCTATTCGTACCGGACCGCGGGCGACCTGGGCCAGGTGGCCGGCGCGCCGCATCTCTTGCTGCAGAAGATGCCGCCCAGCCACAATCCCTGGCGCGCCTACGCGCTCCTGATCGACGCCGACGCCATGGCCGCCCAGTCGCGGCATCCCGAGGCGCAGGCCACGCTGGAGAAGCTGATCCACGACTTCCCCGACCACCCGGTCGGCGCGTCGGCGGCGAAGCTCCTGGCCTGGACCTATGCGCAGCAAGGCAAGGACAGCCTCGCGGTGCAGACGGAAGAGAAGCTGGTGCTGCGCTACGGCGCGACCGACCAGGTGGTCGTGGCCGGCGCGCTGCTCGACATCGCCCACGATCGCTTCAATCAGAAGCGCTATCGCGAGGCGGCGGCGGGCTACGAGGACTTCCTGAAGCGCTTCCCCGCGAGCCCCAAGCGCCACCTGGCGAACTACCAGGCCGGGCTCGCCTACGTCCGCCTGAACCGCCTGGGCGACGCGGTGGATCACTGGGAGGCGATCGTTCGCGACAGCTCCAAGGCCCCGATCGCCGAGAAGGCGTGGGCGCGCGCGGGCGACCTCTACTTCCAGGCGCAGCGCTACAACGACGCGAAGCGCTGCTATCGCGGACTCCTCGAGAACTTCGCCACGACCGACGCCGCGGCGCTCGCCACGCTCCGGATGGGCCAGTGCGAGTACAACGCCGGCAACGACGCGGCCGCGCTCGAGTCCTTCTCGCAGGCGATGGCCCGCTTCCCGGACAGCCCCTACGCCAAGGAGGCGAAGCGCGGCACCGAGCTCGCGCTCTACCGCCTGGGCCAGAGCGACAAGGGAACGGCCGTGCTCGCGCAGCTGGTCGAGCAGTATCCGAACAGCGCCTACGCGGCGGACGCGCTCTTCCAGATCGCGAAGAACGACTATCAGGCGAAGCGCTACGACAAGGCTTCGGACGGCTTCCGCCGGGTCGTGAGCCAGTTCCCCGGCTACTCGGCGGCGGACCAGGCGCAGTACCTCCTGGCGGACGCGCTGGACAAGGCCGGCAAGCCGGCCGAGGCGCGGCAGGCCTCCGAGCAGTTCCTCGCCTTCTTCCCCGAGAGCGACCTGCGCCCGACGGTGCAGTTCCAGGTCGGGCTGCAGCAGTTCCAGAACAAGGAGTACGCGCCCGCCGCGGTGGCCTTCACGCAGGTGCTCGCCGACAGCGCGGCGCCCGACGTGCGCGCCGCCGCCCGCTACAACCTGGCGCTCTGCCAGCGCTCGCTCGGGCAGAACGACGAGGCGCGCGCGACGCTCGAGGCGTACCGGAACGAGCGCCCGGCCGATTCCCGAGCCGAGGAGGTCGCCTACCAGCTGGGCGACATCCATGACGGCGCGGGACGCTATGCCGAGGCGCAGTCGGAATTCGAGAAGGCCCTCGACGGCAAGCCGAGCGCCGCGCTCGAGACGGAGCTCCGGTTCCGCGTCGGCCGCTGCCTCGAGGAGCAGCAGAAGATCGACGAGGCGACCCGCTGGTACATCCGCGCGTCCCAGGCGGTGGACCGGCGGAACGCATACCGCCTCTCGGCCGTCGCCCGCCTGGCGGCGATCTACGAGTCCAAGCGCGAGTTCGGAAAGGCCATGGCGGCCTATCAGGACATCGCCTCGTACTCGAAGGACCGGGAGCTGGCGCAGGCCGCGGCCGGCCGCGCGACCCAGCTTCGTTCGAGCCGCACGACCCGCTAGTCCCGAACACCGAAAGGAGCGAGACGACGATGTTCGAGAATTTCGACTGGATCCAGGCCATGCGGACGAGTCCCGTGATGGTCGTCATCCTCTTCTGCAGCGTGCTCACCGCGGGCTTCGCGCTGGAGCGCGCGCTCTACTACTGGAAGCGGCGCGGCAATCCCGACGCCCTGCTCGCGTCGGCGCTGGTGGCCATGCGTTCGGGCAACCGTGAGGAAGCGGTGCGGGTGCTGTCGTCGAATCCCCACCCGATGGGCGCCGTCGCGGCGGAGCTGGTGAAGAACCTCGACCAGCCGGAAGGCGTGATCGAGGAGAAGATGCACATCGCCCTGAGCGAGCAGCGCATGCAGCTCGACCGGAATCTCGGCTTCATCGGAACGATGGGCAACACGGCGCCGCTGATCGGCCTCCTCGGAACGGTGTGGGGCATCATGCGCGCGTTCCACGACATGGCGCGGACCGGATCCGCCGGACCGTCCGTGGTGGCGGCGGGCGTGGCCGAGGCGCTCTTCACGACGGCGGCGGGACTCTGCGTGGCCGTCCCGGCGGTCATCATCTACAACCATTTCGTTCGCCGGATGGGCGTCATGCTGACCGTCGCCGAGAACAACGCCCGCACGATCCGCATGAACGCGACCGCCTCCTCGCACCAGGCCCACCGGGCCGCTTAGGAGATCATCCATGGCCGGTCGCCGATGGCGCATGCGCAATCCGGAGTCGATCTTCGAGCCGAACATGACTCCGCTCATCGACGTTTGCCTGGTGCTCGTCGTGATCTTGATGGTCGCCACGCCGATGGCGTTCCAGTCGAGCATCGGCGTGCAGAAGGCGGCCAAGGCCGGCAAGGCGGCGGCGATCGCGGCCAAGTCGGAGCGGGTGGAGATCTCCATCGTCTCCGCGGACACGGTGACGGTGAACCGGACCACGGTGGTCCGGAAGGACCTGCCGCTCCTGTTGAAGCCGCTGCTCCAGCTGAGCAACACCAAGACGGTCATCGTCCACTGCGCGGATACGGTGCCGCATGGCGCGTTCGTGGGCGTTCTCGACGAAGCCAAGCAGTGCGGGGCCGCGCAGATCGCGGTCGTGGGAGGGTGAGATGCGGAGCTTCACGCCGCGGCAGACGCTGATCACCAAGGTCAACGTCACGCCGATCATCGACGTCGCTCTGGTGCTCGTGATCATCCTCTTGGTCACGGCTCCGATGCTGGCCGTCTCCGACCTGCCGGTGAACCTGCCGCAGGCCCAGACGCGCGAGTCGGAAGACGAGCGCAACCTGAGCATCACGCTGTCGTCCTCGGGCGAGCTGGCCCTCGACGAGGCGCGGGTGACCAAGGAAACCCTGACCGCCGCGATCCACGAGCGGCTGCAGAAGAAAGGGGACGAGAACGTGCTCGTCGTGGTGCGCGCGGACGAGGACGCCCCCTATTCCGTGATCCGGGAGCTGCTCGACGACGCGCGCGCGGCGGGGGCCACGCGCATCGCCATCGCGACGCGCCAGAAGACGGGGACGCCCCGATGACCGCCGCCACCCTGCGCCTCGATCTCATGGAGTGCCATACCCGCACGCGCCGCACCATGATCGCGAGCGTGGTGCTCCACGCGCTCCTCTTTCTCTGGATCGCCACCTTCAAGACGGCCGAGGTCCTGACGCCGCCGATCACCGAGATCACCATGCTCTCGGCCGGCGACCTGGCCACGATCGACGCCGGGCCCGCCGAGCCGGCGCCGCGGGTCGTGCCGCGTCCGGGCCTGGCGCCGCGCAAGGTGGACGTGGACCAGCGTTTCGTTCGCAGCGCGGACCGCGCCGACATCACGCTCGATCCGCAGAGCCCGACCTCGATCGCCGACCAGCTCTCGGCCCGTCTCTCCCGGCTGACCCAGGAGGAGCGGCCCGCCGTGCCCGGCACGGTGGTCGCCCCGCCGAGCGCGGTGTTCGGCAGCGGCCCCGTGACCGCGAAGGGCATGGGAACGGGCACGCCGGTGGCGCTCTCCCGTGGCGGCGCCCTGGGCGGAGCGGGCGCTCTGCCGCTGAATCGCGGCGGGGGAGGCGGCGGCTCGGCGGCTTCCGGACCGGCCACGCTGCCCGCCGTGAAGACCGCCGCCACGGCCCCCGCCCAGGTGGGTGACGCGACCGCGCGCCGCACGATCGCGGGCGCCTCGGTCGCGGGACCGATCGCCGACCGGGCGGTGCTCCAGACGGTCGTGCCGGAATATCCGGAATGGGCCAAGAAGGAAGCAGTCGAGGGTTCGGTGACGCTCTACTTCGTGGTGCGCTCCGACGGCACCGTGAAGGAGAACGTCGTGATCCAGAAGACGGCCGGCTTCGGCGACTTCGACGAGAATGCGCGGACGGCGCTCCGGGGCTGGCTGTTCGAGCCGCTCCGCGGCGGACGGACGGGCGAGCAGTGGGGAACGATCACCTTCCACTTCCGGCTTCGCGACGCCGGCTGATCGAGGAGACGCGATGAACCTGCGAACCTATCGTGACACCGTCGCGGCTGCCGCCGCGGCCGCGCTGACGCTCCTCTTCGTCGCGCACCACGCGACCGCCGGAACGACGGGAACGGCGAAGCCCTCGGTCACCGTCGGCACGGTGAGCGTCGTGACGCCGACGCCCGCAGGGCCGGAGACGTCGGCCGCCGTGCCGGGCACGCCCGCCGCGAAAGCGCCGGCCGCGAAGCCGGCGGCGGTGACGCCGAAGCGCAAGGCTGCGAAGAAGAGCGCGGCCAAGCCCGCTCCCGCTCCGAGCGAGGCCGCGAACGCGGCGGACGCGAAGGGTTCCGTTGGCGCGACGGCGGGCGCGGCGGATGCGAAGGGCGGGGCTCCGAACGCGGCGGGCGCGACGCCGGCGGGCAACGCGACGCCGGCGGGCAACGCGACGCCGAATGCCGCGGCTGCGGACGCCAAGGACGGCGAGAAGGGCTACACCATCAAGGGCGGCGCCGAGCGCACCGACCTCCGCTCGCTCACGATCGAGGGCGAGGACCGGGTGCACGTGGAGATCGAGCGGCCCCCGCTCGCGCTGCAGCTCGACCCCGCGAAGGTGAACGGGCTGGACTTCGGGACGGCGCAGGACGTGCTGGACCGCACGCCGCCCGATCTCACGACGCAGTACCTCGCGGTCTCCGCGAACGAGCGCTCCCCCTACACGGGGCGTCCCTGGCTCCGGCAGTTCGCGAGCGGGTCGGTGGCGCGCTTCCAGCCCAACGTGCGCGGCACCGAGCGGTGGAAGCTGACGGTGGCCGACTCGCACGGGCAGACGGTGGCGCAGTTCGGCGGCAAGGGCGAGGCCCCCAAGGAGATCGTCTGGGACGGCCGCTCCCTCTCGGGCGCCCCGGTCACGCCGGGCATCACTTATTCCTACGTCTTCGAGGCGGTGGACAAGGCGGGCAACAAGCGGAACTTCGTGGGCCAGGGGTTCAAGGTATCGGCCTATCGGCTCGACTCCCCTCTCGGTCCCACCCTGGTCTTCTCGGCCCAGACGCTGCAGGAGGGTGCCGTCGCGACGGCCTACGGGCCGACCGGCGCCGCCACGCGGCCCGCGCCGCCGATCGTTCTGGAAGCGGCGAGCACGCTCAACCAGTCGCCGCGCGTGTCGCAGCCGATCCGCGTGAACGTGACCGGCCGAACCTACGAATACGCGAACGCGACCGCCAAGCAGGTCGCGGCCTGGATCGCGGATCTCACGATCGGCGACCCCGCGCGCGTGCAGGCGGTGGCCCAGGTCGAGCCGGACGCCCCCGAGGGAGGCACGGTGCGCATCGCGCTCGATGGCGTCGGGGTGGCGGGCAATGCGGTGCCGACGATGAAGGCGCCGAAGGTCGAGAAGAGCGGAAAGAAGTCGAAGAAGGGTTAAGAAGCGCGCAGCGCTGGACGGTCTCTCACAGGGCCGCGGGCTCAGGCTCGCGGCCCTTCTCCTTGAGTGGCAGTTAAGTTATATGTTAAGTACAATTGAAGACAGCAGGAGCGATGGTCCGCGCGCACGGGATGCTGTACAAACAGGGCGCCGGTTCCCGGTTCGCGCACCGATTCAGTCGCGCGATCCTAAGAAAAGAGTAGCTGTGCGATTTTCTTGTTGACGTACTTGTGCTTCCCTCCTCGAAACCTTGCTCATTCCCCTATGGATCCGCCCGCCAGACGTTCTAGAAGCCCGCGTGTGCCACGATCGCAACCTTCTTGAGAGAAACGACTCGGCACGCCTCGACGTCTCGTTGACCTGCCGGGCCGTTGCCCAATTCTTCTTGTGATACAAAGAAAGTACCCCCGTCGACGACCGGCCCCCGCCGGAAACGCCCCACGCGCCCCGAGGAGAGAACGACCATGCGCGACTACATCTTGACTCACCTCAGCGACACAAAGCTCCTTCGTGAATTGACGGTCCTGGCTTCCCGAGATCGAGAAACGACGGCCCTGCTCCTCGCGCACATCGCTGAGGTCGATGCGCGCCGTGCTTACGTTCCGGAGGGATACTCCTCCATGTTTTCGTACTGCGTGGAGTGTCTTCGACTCTCCGAGGACGCAGCCGCGAAGCGCATCCAGGCGGCACGAGCGGCTCGGCGCGTTCCCGTCCTCTTCGCAGCCCTGGCCACCGGGAAGCTGCACCTCTCCGCGGTGTGGCTTATGGCACCCCACATCACTCCGGAAAATGCCGAGGAGCTGATCGAGGCCGCCACGCATCGGCGCAAGTCCGAGATCGAGGCGCTTCTCGCTCGGACCTTTCCGGCGTTCGGAGCCCCCCTGCCGGCAGCGCGCATCACGCCGGTTGGTTCGGGAATGCCTCGAGCCTCGCAAGGAGGCGGGTCTCTGTTCGACGAACATGCCCCAGGGCATGTTGGAAACGGAGACGGGGCATTGCTGATGCAACGTGCCCCGGGGCATGTCGGTGACGGGGACGGCGACGTGCTCGAGCAACATGCCCCAGGGCATGTTGAAAACGGCGACGCCACGCTCCGGCAACATGCCCCAGGGCATGTTGCGACGGACGTGGTCCAGGCGCTGCATGTCGATGCGGCCTCGCAGGAGCGCTACCTCGTCCGGGTGACGATCGCCCGGAGCACGCACGACAAGCTTCGCCACGCACAGGCCTTGCTCAGCCATTCCGTTCCATCCCAGGACGTAGCCCAGGTCCTCGACCGGGCGCTGGATGCCCTGATCGCGCGGCTCGAGAGGCGGAAGCTCGGTGCCGCTCGGCCGGCGAAGAGTGCGGTCCAGTGCGAGACGGGGGTTCCTGGCCCTGCTCGAGCCCACCGAAGCGCCAGCCGCTACATACCGGCTCCGGTTCGGCGTGCCGTGTGGGAGCGTGACGGAGGGCGGTGCACCTTTGTGGGCGCCGGCCGGCATCGCTGTGAAAGCCGCCGTTTCCTCGAGTTCGATCATGCCGAGCCGTTCGCGCGCGGTGGCACAGCCACCGTGGAGGGGCTGCGCCTTCGGTGCCGAGCACACAATCAATTCGCGGCGGAGCGCGCCTTTGGGGCCGAGTTCATGCGCCTGAGACGGCATGAGGCTCGGGTCGCGCGCCAGAACGCGGCGGCCCAGCGCGCGGCGATGGCCGAGAGAGCAGCGGCGGATCAGCGGGAGGCGGCACGCAAAGAGCAGATGAAGGATCTGGAGGCAGGACTGCGCGGCCTGGGATGTCGAGCGGACGAGGCGCGTCGCGCTGCGGACTATGCTATGGAAATCGAGGGCGCCACCTTTGAAGATCGCCTCCGCGCCGCACTGGCGTTCCGGTCGCGCCGTACTGTGACGCGCTCTAGGGTCACCGAGGCATGCGAGGTTCGTGACCGGAGGGCGCTCTATGGCGCACCCGCATGGGCGCGGCCGGTCTACAATGCCCCGCATGCGGACCGCGAGCCTCATTATCGCCGTGCTTGGAGCCGTTCTCGCGGTCCAGGCCCATGCCATGCCCCAGTCGGAAGACTCCTCGCGAGCGACCGAGCCGCGGGTGGCGGTCCAAAATGGCGTCGCCTGGTTCTACGGGCATCGGTTCGAGGCGCCCTTTACCCTGGAATACTGCGATGACGGTCTCGCCATCAATGGATCGTTTCTGCCCCGCGAAGTACGCCTCTTTCCAAAATCTCGACCTGGGCACGGCGACACGCTCAGGGCGGAGTTGAGCGCCCGGGCCCTCGAGATCCTGCGCGACGCTCAAAGAAATCATGTGCCGCGGGACGAAGCGTTCGCCCAGATCGAGCAGTTGTACCGCTCATGCCCCCTGGTGAAACGGGCCGAGCTGCGGGGATACTCGCTGCGGACCTCCTACAAGGACCGTTCGGGGGATTACATCCTCCAGCTCGTGGATCCCGAAAGGGTCGCCATGCGCGACATGGCACTCGAAGAATCGTCCCTGAAAGAGCGCGGGACCCAGTCGAAGCACCTGCTTCAACTCAAGGATCATCTCGAGTCGGCCGGCTCGATCCTCTGGTTCGATTCGCCGGGTTACGTCTTGCTCCCTAAGGACGACTCGGCCCGAATCGACGCCATTCTCCAACGCATGCAGCAAAAGGAGAAGATCACCAAGGAGGAAGGTGCCTTTCTGCAATCACTGATCCCGGCCTCACTCGGTGAGCTGAGCCGCATGGCGGAACAGCCCAAGCGTCTCCTGACCCTCTTCCCCCACCCGGAGGCCCGATGACCGACGCGCCCAAGGATCCTGAGCGGCGGGCCACGTTCATCCTGGCCCGCGGCGAGAAGTGGCTGCTGCCGCGCCTGGCGGCGTCGCTCCCGCGATGGATGGTCCCCGACCACCTGACGGCGATCGGCATTCTCGGCGCCACCCTGATCGCGCTGGGTTACATCCTCTCCACGCGCGACCGGCACTGGCTCTGGCTCTCGAACGCGGGGCTGATCGTGAACTGGTTCGGCGACAGCCTGGATGGGACGCTGGCTCGCGTCCGGAAGCACGAGCGCCCGCGGTACGGGTTCTACCTGGACCACCTCACCGACGCCTATTCCACGACCGCGGTCGGCCTGGGGCTGGGCTTTTCCCCTTACATGCTCCTCTCGGTCGGGCTCGCGATCGTGATCGCCTACCTGATCCTCTCGATCAACGTCTACCTGGAGACGCACGTCTTCGGCGTCTTCCGATACGGCTACGGCGTCCTGGGGCCCACGGAAGCTCGCGGGGTGCTGTTCCTGCTCAATATCGTCGCCCTGGTCACGGGGCCGATCCCTTTCACCATCCACGGCATCCGTTTCACCGCCTTCGACGTGGCCGGAGCCTCCGCCGCCCTGTCGATGGGAGGCCTCCTGCTCCGCCGGGTCGTCCGGAATCTAGGTGAGCTGGCGAGGATGGAACCTCCGAGGTCGTAAGGCTCCTGTTTCGAGGAGCTTCCCGGGCTGGGCGATTTTCCCCCTCGGCCGAATCCTGGTTTCCGAATCCGCCACGCTGCCATAGACTTATCGGATGGCCCGAACGGGTGAACCAACCGGTACGCGGGTTCTCCGCGCACTTCGAAGGGCAGCGACACGGCAGACGGTCCGGCGCGAGTTCGAACGCCAGACCGGCCCCTCCGACCTGGAACGGAGCGTCCGCGAATACTGCGGCGACACCCGGATCGTCATCGCCTCAAACCGCGAGCCCTACCAGCACGTCCATGGGGCGCACGGGATCGAAGTGATCCGGAGCCCCGGCGGGCTCGCCTCCGCGCTCGACTCGGTCGCCCGCGCCACGAACGCGACCTGGGTGGCGCAAGCCACCGGCGACGCCGACCGGGAGACAGCCGACGCTCAGGGCCGGGTCGCGATGCCCCCCGGATCGAACCGCTACACCCTGCAGCGCGTCTGGATCGAGCCCGAGGCGCATGCCGACGGCTACAACCGCTTCGCGAACGGCTGCCTCTGGCCTCTCTGCCACGTCGTCTACGTGCGCCCGCACTTTCTCTGGGACGAGTGGCGCGACTACCGCGAGGTGAACGAGCAGTTCGCCGACGCCATCGCCGCCAGCGTGGGACCAGAGCCGGCGCTGGTGCTGTTACAGGACTATCACCTGGCGCTCTGCGCGTCCCGGCTGCGCCAGAAGCGGCCCGACCTGTCGATCGTCCTCTTCTGGCACATCCCCTGGCCCAATCCCGAGGTGTTCCGCATCCTTCCCTGGAAGCTCGAAGTCCTGGAAGGGCTGTTGGCGTGCGACCTCCTGGGATTCCACATTCCCCATCACGCGATGAACTTCGTGGACACCGTCGCCACCGAGCTGGAGGCGCACATCGACCGGGAGCGATCGGCGGTGCGGCGCCGCGGCCACCGCACGTTCGTGCGCTCGTACGCGATCGGCCCCGACGTGGCGGAGATCTCGATGGCGGCGGCCGATCCCACGACCCGGCGCGAGGCGGAGCGGGTGCGCGAAACCCTCGGGCTGGGCGGCGCCCGCGTCATCCTGGGCGTGGACCGGCTGGACTACACGAAAGGCGTGCCGGAGCGCCTGGATGCCTTCGGCCGCTTCCTCGAGCTCTATCCCGACCGGCGCGAGGACGTCGTCATGGTGCAGATCGGCGTGCCGACGCGCGTGAATCTGCCGGAGTACCAGGCGCTGATGGCGGACGTGGAGCAGCGCGTGGAGCGGCTCAACGCCGCGTACGGCAGGAACGGACGGAACGTCGTGCACCTGATCACGCGGAATCTCGACTTCCGGGAGCTGATCCCCTATTACGTATTGGCGGATGTGATGGCCGTGACCTCGCTGCACGACGGGATGAACCTGGTGGCCAAGGAATATGTCGCGGCCCGCCCCGGCGGCGACGGCGTTCTGATCCTGAGCCCCTTCACCGGAGCCTCGCGCGAGTTGGAGCACGCGATCCAGGTCTCACCCTACGACCGCGAGGGCCTCGCGGTGGCGTTCCAGCGGGCGCTCACGCTGAGCCCGGCCGAGCGCGCCGACCGCATGCGCTCGCTGCGGGAGGTCGTGGCCGCGCAGAACGTGTACGACTGGGCGCGCAAGCTGATCCGCGACGTGCGCCGGCTGCATCTGCTCCCCGGGATGCGGCCGGCGGGGAGGCGATGACGGCGGCGCGGCGCCGCGCGCCGCGGCGCCTGCTGGCGGACGGAGCGTGGGAGGATGCGGAAGCCTCGCTCGCGCGCGCGGCGCGCGCCGGACGCCCGGCGCTCGTCGCGCTCGATTTCGACGGCACGCTCGCGCCCATCGTCAGCCGCCCCGACCGGGTGCGGGTGCCCTCCGCCACGCTGCGATCGCTCCGGGACGCGTCGAAGCTCCCGTGGCTCCGGATCGCGGCTTTGAGCGCGCGTCCGATGCGCGATCTGGCCCGCTACTTGCCGGTAACCGGAATTCTGCGCGTCGCGCAGTACGGCCTCGAAGGCGGCGACGCGCTCGATCCGAAGCGGCTCCGCGCGATCCGCGCCGGCGTCGACGCCCTGCACGGGTGGATCGAGCCGCTCGCCGCGGCCGCGCCCGGCGCGTGGATCGAGGACAAGCGGCTGACGATCGCGGTCCACTATCGCGACGTCGCGCCCCGGCACCGCGGCGCCCTGGTGCGCAGGCTTCGTACGCTGGCCGCGCGCGCCGAAAGGCTCGGCTTTCACGTGGAGCGCGGCCGGCGCGTGCTGGACTTCGTGCCGGCGGGGTACGATAAGGGACGGGCGCTCCGCATGCTGCGCCGCCGGGTTCGCCCGGCGGTCACGTTCTACTTCGGCGACACCGCCGGCGACGAGCCGGCGTTCGCCGCGCTCGGCCGGCGCGATTTTCCCGTGCGCGTCGGGACCGGGCCCACCGCGGCTCCGTATCGCGTTCGCGGACCCGAGGAGGTCGCGCGCTTCCTGCGCGCGCTCGTCTCGAAAAGGAGGTGACACGATGAGCTGGGATTCGGTCATACCCCCCGATCTGGCCCTGCAGCTCCACGACACGGTCGTGTCGGTCGTCGGCGGCATCATCCTCGTGCTCGTCGCGGGCGCGATCGCGTTCCTCGGCTGGCTCGTCGCCACCCTCGTCGGCCGCGCGGCGCAGTGGATCCTCTCCCACACCGGCGTGGACGCCTCGACGCAGAAGCTCTCGCCCGGCGAGGGCCGGCGCGTGGAGCTCTACCCCAGCCGGCTCGTGGGGTACGCCCTCTTCTGGACCATCTTCTTGAGCGCCTGCATCGTCGCGCTCCGCGTCGTCGGGCTGGATCTCGCCCCGTCCATCGCGGCGCGGCTCCAGGACGTCGTGCCGCGCGTCCTGACGTCGGCCGTCGTGCTCATTCTGGGCATTCCGCTCGCGCTGGCGGGAAGCCGCATCCTGAACGCGCTGCTCGCGCCCTCCGGGTTGAAGCCCAACCGGATCCGCTCCCAGGCGGTGTCGGCGCTCCTCATCGGATTCGTCGTGCTGGTCGCTCTGGAGCAGCTGGGGCTGGCGGCCCAGCTGGTGATCGCCATCGGCATCACCGTCGTCGCGGCCGCGGGGCTCGCGCTCGCGCTGGCCTTCGGCCTCGGATGCCGCGACCTCGCGCGCGATCTCATCGTCGAATACCTGCGCGCCGGCGAGGAAGGACCGCACCCGGGCCGGCCATGACGCGGCAGGGGCAAGGACACGGGGCGGCCGCGACCGGGGGCCGCCCATGAGCGACGATCGCTTCGCGTTCTGCTCCGTCGCCCATCTCGAGGCGCCCTCCGGCATCGTCGCGCTCAGCATGGACGCGCTGCGGGCCGGCATCGAGAGAGCGCCCGACGATTCGCTCTTCCAGCACGTCACCTGCGTGGCGATGCGCTATCCGCACGCGCGCGACCTGCCGAGCAACGATTTCGCGCGCTGGGTGGGCACGTCGCTGCAGGCCCCCGACGTCGCCGAGCGCCTGGCCTACGCCGGGGCCGCCACGGCACAGCCGATCCGGGAACTTCGCGCGTCGCTCCTCTCCGTTCTCGATTCCGTGCCGCAGCCGGAGCGCAGTCGCGAGGCGCCTCCGGAGGCGGCGTTCCATTTCGTAGGCGTGCGGTCGGTCCCCGTTCCGCTCGGCATCGAGGCCTCCGATCCGGTGCAGGCGATCGACGTCTGGCACCGTCTCGATTCCGCGGCCCTCTTCTTCCACGTGATCGAGGCGCCGGTGTTCGGCGACGCCGCGAATTCCTTCCCCCACTGGCTGCGCCGCCACGGCGCCGACGCCCTGGCCATCCAGGCCGAGCAGGCGGTGGCCGCGGGCCGGCCGATCGCCCGGCTCCGGAAGGACCTCGGGGCGCGCTGGCGCCGCTCGCAGATCGGACGGCGTCTCGCGGAGCGCGCGGGGGCGCCGGAGGAGGAGCGCCTGCGCGAGGCGCGCGCCGCGATGGCGCGTCTCGCGGGCCGCCTCCGCGGGGGAGCCGGCAAGCGCCGGAACGACGGTGGTCCCGAGGAGCGGCCATGAGCGCCATCCGCGACGCCGCGCGCGTCCCCTACGAGCACCCGCCCGCCGAGCACTGGCTCGCGCGCTACGAGCCGGTCGTGGGCGCCGGCACGCTGCGCGCGCTGGAGGCGCTGGCGCGGAAGCTCCGCGGCCACCGCATCGTGATGGTGAACACGACCAAGACCGGCGGCGGGGTCGCCGAGATCCTCCACCGCGTGGTCGTGATCCTGAACGAGCTGGGGGTGCCGACGACCTGGGAGGTGATGGAGGGGGACGATCGTTTCTTCGGCGTCACCAAGCGCATGCACAACGCGCTGCATGGCCACGTGGAGCCGCTCACCGAGCAGGACCGGGAGATCTACCACGAGCGGACGCGGCTCGAGGCCGATCGCCTCGCCCTGGACGGCGACCTGATCTTCATCCACGATCCGCAGCCGGCCGCCCTGATCGAGCACCGCCGGCAGCCCGGCCAGAAGTGGGTCTGGCGATGCCACATCGATCTGTCGCGCCGCGATCCCGCGTACTGGGACTTCCTCCAGCCCTACGTCTCGCGCTACGACGCGTCGATCTTCTCGCACATCGCGTTCGTTCCGCCGATCACCATCCCCGCCTACCTCGTGCCGCCGTCGATCGATCCCTTCGCGACGAAGAACCGCGACCTGAGCGAGCACGAGATCGAGGGCGTGCTCGAGCGGCTCGACCTCTCCCCCGGCCCCGGCTGGATCACGCAGGTGTCTCGGTTCGACCGGATCAAGGACCCGATCGGCGTCATCGACGCCTATCGTCTCGTGCGGGCTCGTCGCCCGAACGCGCGTCTGCTGCTGGCCGGTGGAGGCGCCGACGACGATCCCGAGGGCGCGGAGGTGCTCGCCGAGGTGCGCGCGCGCGCGACCGCGGCGCCCGGCGTGACGGTGCTGGAGCTGCCCCCCGGGTCCGATCTCGAGATCAACGCCATCCAGCGTGCTTCGACGGTGGTGCTGCAGAAGTCGCTGCGCGAGGGATTCGCGCTCACCGTGAGCGAGGCCTTGTGGAAGCGGCGCGCCGTCGTGGCGAGCGCGGTCGGCGGGATCCCGTTACAGGTCCTGCACGAGCAGACCGGCCTCCTGGTCCACTCCATCGAGGGGACCGCCTTCCAGACGATCCGCCTGCTGGACAACGCGGAGCTCCGCCGCTCGCTGGGCGACGAGGGCCGCCAGCACGTGCGGGACAACTTCCTGCACACGCGGGAGGTTCGGGACTACCTGGCGGTCTTCGCGTCCCTGGTGTGAGGCGCGGGGTTTCGGAGCTCGACGCGCCAGATCCATACGTCGCCGGAGTCCTGCCGGCGCGATTCCAGAGAGCGGAGCATCTCGTCGAGCTTGCGGTGCGTGGTCGCGAAGGCGCGCTGCTTCTCGACGCCTCCGATGCCTCGGACGTTCTCCGCAACCGGGATCGAAACCAACCGGATCGGGCGGCCCGGAATGGCCGAAGGGACCCGCGCGATCATTTCTTCCACCTCGTGGCGTGGGGAGCGCGACCCGATCACCACGATTCGCTCCCGCCCGCCGAAGCTCGTGACCGTCCAGTAGGCCAGGCTGTCGCCCGCCGGGCCCGGAAGCAGATGGCGGACCCGAGACGAAAGCGGATTCGACGCCTCGAGACCCGGAATGGGAAAGAGCCCGTACACGTCGCCCGCCTCGTCCTCATCGAGAACGTAGGTGTGCATCGGCTGTTCGGAGCTGACCTCCAGGAAGAGTCGGTCTCCGGGAGCGATGGTCGCGCCCGAAGGGAGAGGCTCGTCGCGGGCGCCGAGATGCCGGAACAGGGATGCGCTCGCCTGAAGCGGCTTCGCCGCCCACGACGCATTCCCCGACGCCGATGTCCCGGCCGGCCGGGCGCCGGCCGGGCGTACGTCCCGATGCGCTGAGCGCGATCCGATGAGCCATGAAACGGCCACGAGACCAGCGACCGCGATGACGGCCACCCCGACGGACCGCGCCACGAGCCGGCGAGAGCCGGTTCCTCGCGCCTCCAGGGCTGTGGTCAAGGCCCGCCCCATCGCCCCCGCCGACAGATAGCGCCGGCTCGGCTCGGGGGACAGCGCGCGATCCACGACCTGAACGAAATCCGGAGGAAGGTCGGGACGGCGATCGCTGAGGGGCACACCCGCGCCGCGCTCGTGGAGCCGCAACAGCTCGGACACGCTTCTGCCTTCGACCGGATAGCGGCAGGTGACCAATCGGTAGAGGAGCACCCCGAGGCCGTACACGTCGCTTCGAGCCGTCGCGGGCGCGCCCCGAAGCCGCTCGGGTGCCATGGCGACCGGCGTGCCGGACGCTTCCTCGACGCGCTGTTCCATCCCCGCGGCCGAACGAAGCTCCGCCACGCATCCGAAGTCCATCAGGAGAATGCGACCACCCTGCTCGCGCATCACATTGCTCGGCTTCACGTCGCAGTGGACGAGTCCGCTCGCATGGACCGCCGCGAGGGCGCGGCAGAGATCCAGGCCGATCCGGGCCGCCTCTCCCGCCTCGAGAGCGCCTTCGCGGCGAATGTATTCCTCGAGAGAGCACCCCCGGATGAAATCGGTCCAGATCCCCATGCGGCCGTCGTGCTCGCCCACCCCGTGGACGGCGAGGACGTTGGGGTGACGGACCTGCGCCAGCTTCCGGGCTTCGCCCTGAAAGCGCTCGCGCGCGGCGGGACTCCATGAAGCGTCCGGCTTCAGTAGCTTGAGGGCCACCTCGGTTCGAAGCCCGGGGTCGAAGGCACGATAGACCTCTCCGCCCGCGCCTTCTCCGACGCGCTCGAGCACCTGGAGCGGCCCCCAGGCGAACAGCACCGGGCCCGGCTCAGGCGCCGGCGGAACGGCGGTCTCGGTCGGCGCACCGAGCAACCGGGTCGAGCGATCGTCGGCCACCGGCATCAGCGACCGAATCCGGTGTCCAAGCACGTTCGCTCTCATGATCCCCTCCGGACGGAACAACGCCTCCGGGGACCCGATGCGCACAAAAGGAATTACACCTGCGCCTCCACGACGGCGACACCGTGGCGCATGCCCGCGGCGGCGCCCGTCTGACCGGCCGCACGCGCCGACCACGCGCTCGCCTGCACCGCGCCGATCCCCTGGAGCGGGCATGCCAGCTCCTTCGCGCTGCCCGAATCCAGTCCCCGGGACCATGCCAGGGTCTTCGTTCGATCCAGGTCGAGCGTGCCGTCCTCCCGAATCCGGCCGACCTGATTGGCCGGAAGCTCCAGGGCGACCGTGCACTTGTTCAATCGCCCGTCCGCCCGAACCAGGAACGAATTGGCATGCGCCGCGTAGCAGACCGGATCCCCCGCGTTGGCTTGGGCCAGCTTCAGTCCCAGGCGCGCCGCCTCCTCCCTGAGGCGGGCCAGGATG